>MEHH01000004.1 GCA_001940755.1 Candidatus Heimdallarchaeota archaeon AB_125 | reverse complement strand
TTCTTTGCTAGTTTGAAGAAGAGCATTACCGGTCCCATTCAATTCTTCTTGATGAATAAAAGCAAATTCAGTAGAAGGAAAATCACTTAAAAGATAATTCTTAATTTTCTCTTCCATAAAATGTGTGACAATCACAAATGAATTGATTCCAAATTTAAGAAAATCACTTATCGTTCTTTTCAGAATTGGTTCTCCAAGAACCTTTAACATTGGTTTTGGATTAAAATCAGTTAAGGGTTTCAATCTGATACCCTCACCAGCTGCTAGTATAACAACCTTCATTTTTTGTTGTCACCTTTTGGTAAAGCTAATTAAACTTCGAAAACTTCTTCTTCAGCTTCTTCTGAAGCAGCTGTTCTTGGTGCTTTAAAATTGTCGATACTCTGAATGAGATCGAATGCTTTGGTATTTGTGAAAATTTCTTTAAATGCTTCCCATTGTTCGAGAGATGTAACAAATAATCCTTTTCTCTTGAGTGGAGTTCCATCTTCTCTTTCTGGATTAATTTCTAAACCTAAATTTACATCATCACCTTTTGTAGGTAGTTTGACAATGGTTACTCCTGCGACACTTGTCTTTTGTTTGTCCCAATCTTTCATATCTTTACCACATTGTTTCAGTTTATCAGTTAAATCTGTAGTCATTATATTCACTGTTGGTTAACAGATAATTCAATTTTTAAACCCTCCTCTCTTTGAGGTGTGGAAAGCCATATCCAGAGGAATCAGTTTAAAAGTTTCTTTGAAAGAAGAAAATTAAGATGAATTACGCAATTACTAATGGTAAGATTTATACCGTAAACAAAGATGAAAAAATAATAGAAAAAGGCACCATTCTAATTAAGAATGGCAAAATAGAAAGTATCAGTGAAGGAGAAGCTACTGTACCAGAAGGTTACGAGATAATTGATGCTTCAGGAAATTATGTTTTGCCTGGTTTTATTGATTCTCACACTCATCAAGGATTGTTTGATGGCAGTATAGGTTGGGCTGGATTTGATGGTAATGAAATGACTGACCCAAATACTGCACATGTAAGAGCACTAGATGCTATTAATCCTAAAGAGCCAGGCTTAGAAGAAGCAAGAATTTGAGGAGTTACTACAATACAAACTGGACCAGGTAGCGGTAATGTAATAGGTGGAACTGACACAGTAATCAAAACATACTGTAAAAGCAAGATAGTAGATGATTTGATAGTAAAAACACCATCATCTATGAAAGCTGCACTGGGAGAAAATCCAAAAAGAGTATATGGAACTGATAAAAAAATACCTTCAACAAGAATGGGGACTGCTGCTGTATTTAGAAAAGCCTTTGTAGATGCCCAAAATTATGGAAAGAAATGGGATGAATACAAATTAAAGAAAAAGCAAGCTGAAGAAAAAGATGAATTTGATAAAATACCCTCAGAACCAGATAGAGAGTTAAACAAAGAAATGCTCCTAAAGGTTTTAAACAAAGAAATCCCCTTAAACTTCCATTGCCATCAAGCAAATGATATAGTAACTGCTATACGTTTAGCAGAGGAATTTGATATTAATCTGATGCTTGTTCATGCAACTGAAGGTCATAAAATTGCTGACTACATTGCTAAAAAAGGTATTCCTGTTTCTGTAGGTCCATCTCTTGTGGGTTTTGAAAAAGTTGAACTACGCAATATTAGTTTTGAAACTCCCAAGATATTGTGGAAAGCTGGTGTAAAGATATCGATTCAAAGTGATTCCTTTACTCGCTTGAAACATTTCCAGATATTGCCTTGTATGGCAATTAAAGAAGGATTACCTGTAAATGAAGCACTCAAAGCGATAACTATCAACGCTGCTGAAATGATTGGTGTAAATGATCGTGTTGGTACTCTTGAAGTTGGAAAAGATGCTGATATAGTTATCTGGACTGATCATCCTCTAGAAAATTTCTACGCTGAAAATAAAGTAACTTTTATTGATGGTGATATTGCTTACAAGAAGGAATAACACCTTCTCATTCTTTTTTTTAAACTCTTTCGTAAAAACCTGGAGCTCTATGTTCTCCAAAAAAATCTAAACCTTTTTCTTTTAGTTGTTTTTTCAATTCATTTGCGAAATCTTGAGAGATATCGCCTTTTTTGAGCATATACTCAATAATTTCTACAGCTTCTTCTTCATTTGAACAACGACAAATAAAATCAATTACACTAGGTGTGTAACCTGTGAATTTTCTAATTTTTTTGGATCCAGCTTCAGTTTTTATCTCAGCTTCTTGAATCTCTCCTTCCCCTTCTGTTATCTCTCTGTAGATTGCAGGAAAATGATTTTGGAAATCTTCCTTATCGTCTCCATCTTCACTGGTTTCCCTTCTATCAGACATAATTCACTGAACCTTGATACACTAAAAAAGATTGAGATTATGTATCAAATTGCCGGTTTATTCAAAAATACAACTTCATACACAAAGTCTTTATTTTTGGATGAAATTGGTCTAGTAATGTTAGTTGGAATAGTAGGAAAACCTAGTTGCGGAAAAAGTACATTCCTTAATGCTCTTACAATGGTTAATGCTAAAGTAGGAGATTATCCATTTACAACTGTAGATCCAAATAGAGGAACTGCATATGTAAGGAGTCCATGTGTTTGTAAGGATCTTAATGTTGAAGATACACCTAAAAACTCACTATGTAAGGATGGGATTCGATTTCTCCCTGTACAATTTTTAGATGTTGCAGGATTAGTTCCTGGTGCATCTGAAGGTAGGGGATTAGGTAACAAATTTTTAGATGATTTAAGACAAGCTGATGTTCTAATTCATGTAGTCGATGCAAGTGGATCTTTGGATGCTGAAGGAAACCAAGTAGATAAAGGATCTTGGAACCCTCTAGACGATGTAAAATTTCTAGAGGAAGAAATTGATGCTTGGATAAAATCTATCATTAGTCGCGATTATGTAACTATGAAAAAGAAAGCTTCAGCAGAAAAAATTGAATTTTCTTTTCTTTTACATGAAAAGTTAACAGGCTTAGCTATAAAGAAACAAACCATTGAAGTATCCATAAGAGAGGTTGGAATAATAGATGATGATGCAAATACCTGGGATGACAAACTAGATGAATTAATAACTACAATCAGAAAAAAAGCTAAACCACTAGTAATTGTAGCTAATAAAATTGATCAACCTACTTCACACAAGAATTTTACTAAGATGAAAGAAGAACTAAATATTGATATCTTCCCAGTTTCAGCTTTAGCGGAAGTGTTTTTGAGAACAGAAAACGAGAATTCTACACTTTCATATTCTCCTGGTGATCCTGGCTTTAAGATACTAAATCAAGAAAAACTGGGAGAGAAAAAAGCACAACTTCTTGAAAAAATAAATTCTGATTTACTGCAAAAATATGGTTCAACTGGAGTACAAGAAATAATATCTCATGTAGTTTTCAATTTGTTTAATATGATAGTTGTGTTTCCAGTTGAAGATGTTTCCAAATTTACAGATAAATCAGGTAATATCCTTCCAGACGCATTTTTGGTTCCTAAGGGAACTACTGCAAAAGAGTTTGCTGGAAAAATTCATACTGATTTTGCAAAAAACTTTATTCATGGAACGCTAGCACCATCTGGGAGACGGGTAGGAGCTGACTACGAGCTACAAAATAATGATGTAATCAAGATTGTGTCTGCTGTAAAATAACATAAAAACATAAAAAAAGAAGCGGAAGAATCAATCTTTTAAGCTGTTACTTCGGTTGCTGCAACTTGCTGCGCAGATGTACTGACACCTGGTAGCACAATAACCTTGCTTTTCCTAACATCTACCATAACAACTGGATATATCTTATTCACTATTTTTTTCATCTCTTTCGCAATTGATCCATTGATCATATTTTGAGCAAATTCTTCAAAGGTTTGAGCTCTGGCTGTTGTTTTTACTAAATCTTCAATTGCTTTTCTGACTACTTTCTGTGTGCTTGTTCCACATCTTATAGGTGTGATTACAATAGATGAAACTCTCAATCTTGCCCTGTCTTTTGTGACAACATTCTGTATTGCTTCAATCTTAGAACGATTTCTTCTTATTTGAGATCTGATTTGCTCTTTAGCGATTTCATGACCATCAAACTCTGTTCTGCAAACATTTCCTTCAACATTTGTTATTCGAAATCTGATCTTTAGATTAATATCATAAAAGATGTCATCAGCAACCCCTAATCTAGCCATCTCAATTACTCTACCATATAATTTTTCTGGCTCACTTGCTGGAGTTTCTCCTAAAGATTTTTCTACAATATAACTTGCAGCAGCTACATCGTACCAAGATTTTTCTTTCCATTTGTCTACTACTTTTGTTTTTCCTTTAGATTTTCGAGTTGGTCTTCGAGATGACAATGGTTTAACCTCTAAACTGTTGTTTTCCTTCTTCTTTAATTGAGTTTTAAAGATTATGTTTGATTATACTCTTTGAAATTTGGAAGAAGAGGTGTGTAAGAACAGCTGGATATCAACTCTTAACACTCTTGTAGACTGATTCAACTGTGCTTATTGTACTAATAATGTCGTCTATAGTATTTCTTATTGTTGAAACAGATGAAGAGGATTCAAGTTGCACAATTAATTTATGATCTTCAACTTGCATACTAATTGTTGTATTCTTATCTACCTGTTTGTTTTCAGGTTCTAAGCTTTTAGAAATGATTTGCGCTATTTCACTATTTTTACATTCTATAACCATTTTGAAGCTAGATTCATGTGAAATCATTTGTTATCTCCGTTTATTTTGAAGTACTATCTGTTTTTGTTCCATCGTGATGATACTTAAGGGATTTCTCAAACTCCTCAAGTATTGTTAAATAGTCATCATCTGATAATGCCAATCTGAAAAAGTCAGTTTCTCCTTTGATGCTTGATTCAGATAAAATTTTTCTTTTTATGAAATCTTGAATCACATGATATAATTGAAATCCTTTTTGAATCTGAATAGGTGAATCATGCATATACAAGTAGTTCATGTTCTTTTCTTTCAAATGAAGAAGTAGTGGTTTATCAACTGTGATAATGTTACTCTCAACTAGTGCTTTTATCACAAGAGGAACAGATTCTAAATTAAAAATATCTTGATTCTCTATAATTTTATAATGTTCCTTACTATCCACAATTGAAATATCTTGTGTAATTTTCTCTATTATCTGGGCAGCATTTCCATGGTAATTATCCATTTTTCGTTTAAGTTCATCGTAAATATTTGTTCTATCTCCTAGAACAACAGCAAGAGCTAAACCATATTTCCTGAGTCTGCATGCTCCATCTAATAGCCATAAATATTCTTCTGCATTTCTTGTTTGGCTCTTACTTGTTTCTGTAAGTATAATATAGATTGGACCAATTAATGATTCTGTCTTAAATTGGGATTTTTGCTCAACTAGAAGAGCAATCAGCCTATCATACAATTTTTTCGTTTCTTCAGTTGTAAGCGATGAAATAGTTCTCGCGTTTCCATCTTGATCTTTCATCGAAATTCCCAATCTAGATACAAAGGACGTGCAAGCTTCTTCGTTTCCAGTTAAACCTGGAAAATAAGGATTTATAGAATACTTCAAAGCTAAATGAATTGGGAGACTCTCTCTTCCATAAATTCTAGTTCCTACTGTTTCTTTGAGAATTTCCTCTTTCTTTCCCTCTTCAAGTATAAATCTATTAATACCTATCAATTTCTGGCTCTTAGAATCAACTTGTTTATTTGCTAAACCACCAATTAAAGCTAATCCAGAGAATTTAGGATACTCTTCTGTTATACCTTCTGCAATGAAGTAAGCCAATCCTGCATTCGATAAAGCATTAACTGGAATTTCAAGTTCTTTCAACGAAAGAGTTAGGATAGATTCCCACGGAATCTTCAATCTTTTATCAATCGAAAATTTATGGTCCACAAAAATAATCCTTTTTGTTTCATCTTTGAAAAACTTACTAGGTAATTCTTTAATTTGAAAGCCTATGAATATGTGTGTCGAATAATTGATTTTTTTTAACCGTTCTTCTAAATCTGAACTATTGTCAATAGATATTGAATGACAACCCAGACCAATTTCTCTTAAACAAGAAATTAGAATTCCTGTTGCACACAAATTATCTGGATTAACTCTGTAGATAATTACTAGGTTTTCTTCTAAATTCTTTAGGAGTTCAGATATTTTACTAGCTTCACCCTTTAAAGATTGGATTTTATCAAATGGAACTTCTATAGATGACATTAGTTACCACTATCTTATAAAGTAAAATAAAAACAAAAGATAAAAGAATATCGTATTTTAGAGCAAAAGTCCTGCAGTTTTGGGATCATACTTCCAACTTGGTGGAAAAACACCCTTTTTCTTATAGTATTTAACTAACCTTCGAATCTTAGATTCAATTAACTGTAATCCCCTTTTACTGTGAAGATCTTTTCTATTGTCTTCCAAATGCTTTCTTAGATGTGAGGCTTTTCTTACAAGATTGACTAAATCTTCGGGATATTTTGGCTGTAAGTCTAGGTCTTCTACAATTTTACTCATTTTTGTACCAAAAATTTCCTTTACATTTGTAACTCCATATTGATCTCGCAGGATAATTCCAATCATTGCGGAAGATTGTCCTTGTCTTCGAAGTTCTTCAATTTTCTTGACTACGAATTCCTTATCGTATGACATCCATTCTGGGGGTTGATTTCTATAAGGACGAGTTGAACTCGCTTTTCCTCTTTTTCTTGCGTGCATTCTTGCCATTAGTTTCACCGGTTTATTGCTTTACGAAGGCGGTTAAGGAGGTGAATAATATTCGAAGGGACTTTTGACGGTGAGAATATAAATTCTTGGTTGCTAGTGTCATTTCAGCAAAGGTTTGGTCTTTATCTTCTGGTACAAAAATTGGATCAAACCCAAATCCCCCTTCACCTATTACTGACTGAGTTATCGAACCTTTTGTTATTCCTGTGAATGTTTCAATAGTATTTCTATTAAAATAAGCAATTGCAGACTTGAAGTATGCATTTCTATTTTTCTCGTTCTTCATTAAATTAAGTATTCCATTATTTCCAATTGTTTTAAAAACATAAGCAGAGTATGGTCCAGGAAAACCATTTAGCGATTCTATGAAGAGTCCTGCATCCTCAAGGAAAAAATGAGTTGTTTTCAATTCAGGTTTTACTTGTAATATTCCTAAGCAGCTTTTGTGCGCAATAGTTTCTAGTGAATCTTCTTGTAATTCATCATATTCGTGATCAAACCACTTAACCGATAAATTATATTCATTAGCAACTTTTGAGACTTCTTCAAATTTTGAGGAATTGTGTGTTATAAACTGAATTTCCATTGTGGTTAATTATCAAGTGTTTTTATTAGTCTTTTTCAATGAAAGAATTTAAATGCAAAAACTATTGATTTATATATATTAGAATAATCGGAGTTTATCTAATAACTGCTATCCGGTGAAACAAATGGAAGAATTGACCCATTCAACAATATATATGTCTGCAGATGATGTAAAAATAAAAAAGGAGATTCTTGGTGCTCTTTCTGAAGTTACTCAGACAAGTAATATTCTCAGTATTTATTCTATGAATGCTCGTGCAATTTATTTCTTTCCAGTAGCTTCTGATGTCTATAAATTGAGTATTCAGATCTACCCTTTGACACCTGAAATCGTTGCGAAAATTATGAATAATATATCCAAAATAGCAACAAAAGTAGTATATAGTACAGGTTTATGTTTAGTTGAAAACAGATGTTTTTGGGAAGGATTTCTGCAAGAAAAAGATTTAACAATCGAGGTTGATGAAATCGAAGCTAGTTTAAGTTCAATTGCAGAAGTAACTGGAATTACAATTGAAAAAGTAAGTAGAAATAGTTAGTTCAAACTAACTTTTAAATCAAGTACTCGAATAAACTCTTTGTATCTATTTCTTAATGTAACTTCAGTAATTTGACATGTTTTAGCAATTTCATTCTGAGGACATTTAGTTTTATTTTGTAGAGCAGCAATATATAATGCAGCTGCAGCAAGAGAATTTGGATTCTTCCCCACAGTAATTTTAGCAGCTTTTGCCTTTGTAAGGATAATTTGAGCATCATTTAGAATTTTAGTAGAGAAATTAAGAATTGATGCGAACTTAGCAATACTACTTTCAGGACTTGCTAGAGGCATTTTAAGATCTAAATGTTTTAATAAAAGTCTAAAGTTTTTAGCGAGTTTTTTCTTACTTAATCTAGTTTTATCAGCAACATCTTCGAGAGTTTCTGGTTGTTTATGCAATCTACAAGAGAGATAAAGGGATGCTGAGACAAGAGCTTCAGTTGACCTACCTCTAACTAAACCAGTTCTCAGAATCTTTCTGTAAATCATAGCGGCTGTTTCTCTAACCTTATTTGTAAGATTCAATTGACTGCTGATTCGTTTAATCTCGTTCAAAGCTCTAAGTAGATTTCTTTCAGTTCCATATTGTAAAACTGCTCTGCGTTGCAGTGTTCGCAACCTAAACATCTGACTAGCCTTTTCAGGAGATATTGAATTTCCAAAAATATCTTTGTTTGAATAATCTATCAGAGTTCCATAATGATCATAAGTTAGAAGATTTTTTGGAGTTCCTGTTCTAGCTCTTTTCGTATGCTGTTCTTTGGAGTAAGCTCTCCACTCTGCAGATTGATCAATATAGGAATCTTCTACTACTAACCCACAGCTCCCACAGCTTATTTCACCTCTTGTGGAATCGAATGTTAGTTTTAATGAGTTGCAGTCTGGACACCTTGGAAGAGAAGTTTCAGAAGAGGTAGTAATGTTAATAGGTTTTGGAGCCACAATAACACCTTAGGTTAGTCTTGGTATAGTTTAGCTATTGAGTATTTAAGTTTGGCTGAACTTTCTTACTCATTTTTTGGTAGCTCAAAACAGTCATAAAACAGCAAAATATGGGTATTTTTGTAGTCGAAACACTAGCTTAAAGATAAAAATAAATAAGTTAAAGATAAAAACTGTTAAAAACATACTACTTGGCTAATAGTTTAGCATAAGATATATAGTCCCTTACTTATGGAGTGCAAAAAATGTCACAAAAAGCAGGACAACTTGAATTTAAATTAAATATAGGAGATCTAAAAGGTAAATGCCACACCAAGATTGTTAGAGATGCTCAAGCAACTGCTCTAATTGGTCTAAAGCTTGGATCTAAGGTTGAAGGCAATTTAATTGGCTTACCTTCTTGGGAGTTTATCATTACTGGTGGGAGTGATAGAGATGGGTTCCCACACAGAGCAAGTATTGATGGTGCTAGTAGAAGAAAATATCTGTTAAAAGGTGGGGTTGGTTATAAAGTTCCACGTAAAGGTAGACGTGTAAGAAAAGCAGTTCGTGGAAATACTATTTCTGAAGCATCATATCAAATAAACATGAAAGTTTCAAAAGCTGGTTCAAAATCATTAGTCGAATTAGTTTCTGAAGTTGGTTCAAGTTAATAAATAAAAGGGGAAAAATTAATCCCTTAACTATTTCTTTTTCTCTTCATCTTCTGGAGATTCTGTAAAGAAAATATATACTATAGAAAGGATAATTACTCCAATGAGTATTCCAAAGATAGTCCATTGCATTCCAGGAGTGTAATTTGTTTCTTGTGCTAATCCTGGTTTGATTGAGGTTACTATCCATGTAATTAGTATTGAAATAATTGAAGAGCTAACAAAGGAACCCCATGAAGGTAATCCTGCTCTTATTTCTCTTAAAGTTGCCAGAGATAACATTGAGAAGAAGTAGAAGATTGAAACAAAAAATCCTATTAAGAGAGTCAAACCTACATTATATGTTTCAGTTGGATCTTCTAAGTATAAGCCCTTTAACCAATTTGGAGCGCTTGCTTGATTCCAACCTGAAAAAACAAAAGCTAAAATAATAAAAGCTAATGCAACTATCGCACTAATAAGAAGTGTCCTATTCTTTTGATCTTTCCAAATTCTTTCATATAAACCCATTCGAACTTGCTCCTGTTTCTATATTTCTCCATTCTTGTAGATTATGCCTAAATGAAGCTTTATGACGAGGTTTGATAACCCGAATAGTTTATTAACTTTTGGCTTTCTGATTTTATTTCCATAGTGAAATATTGAAGTGAAAAATGGAACTGGAATAAGAATTTTATATGGAAATAAAAACTGAAATCTATAATCTAGGAGGACTAACTACCAAGAAGGAAGATTTTTGAAGAAATATGAAACTAAAGTTTAGTAAAAAGTGAAAGTAACATGTCAGAAATGGAGAATACTGTGAAGAAATTACAGCTTTCAATAGAAAGTAATGTACTTTTGAATGACAGTTATTCACTATTAGACTATATTGAAATTGCAAATGAAATTAAAATTCCAATTATCATTGTAAATGGCATAACTATTGAAGAAAAAAATAAGTTAATTACAGAATCCAAAAATTCGAAGTTTGAATTTGTTTCTCTTACAAATATCTACGAATCAGTTCTAGATACAAGCTATGATTTGGAGCAGACTATTCTCTCTTTTAAGAACTATCTAATCAACATGGATTCAAATCAACACATTATTGTAAGTAGAAAAAATGTTTCTAGTAGTAGCATTGAAGAAATCAAAAAAAATCTAGCAAAAATACGGTTCCACCATGAGTTAGTTTGTGTTTATTCAAATGCAAAGAATATTCTGAAATGGGTTGCCACTGATAGAAGGGTTGATTTTATTTCTGTTGATCTTCATAAAAATGCATCTTTAATTGATTCAGCTCTCTGTTCTCTAATAAAGCAAAGTGGTAAACTATTGGAAATATCGTTATCAACTCTTTTAACTTCAAAAGATGACAAAGATTTTAGTCAAATTTTACGAAACGGAAAAAAACTAATGAAACTATTGAAACAAAATCATGTCCCTTTCACATTTTCTATGAGTCCAATCTCTCCACTACATTTACGTAACGGTTCTCAAATGAGATATTTAGGGGAATTATTAGGTATTTCATACAATAAAAGCAAGAACTCTGTTTTTGAATATCAGTTTTCAAAGTTAGTTTCTAATGTTATAAAAATACATGATTCTTCAATATTTGATGGTGTGAAGGAGGTTCAATGATGGTAACCATTACTAGAGATCGTTATGTAGTAATTTCAATAATAACCAAAGAAATTGGTGTCAATGTACAATCAATTAAGACAAAAGTGTGGCATACATACCAAAAACTCTATGGTATTTCTGGTTCTTCAAGTGCTGGTTTATATTTTGAACATTTTGATGAGAATTTACAAAGTGGAATAATTAGGTGCTCTCATGATTCCCTCCCATCATTACTTACAACTCTAGCTCTTATTACAAGAGTAGATGATAAAGATGTACTTTTGTATCCATCTTATGTTAGTGGAGTTATTAACAAAGCAAAGAAATATCTTTCAAAATCATGAACTAAGACAAAAAAATTGATTAAATCCAACATCAGATTTAGTTTAGAATGAAGAATACAGATAATTCTTTGATTAAGGAACTGAATAGGCCTTCTTGGGACGAATATTTTATGGGAATAGCAGAAATTGCCAAAACAAGATCTTCATGCATTAGAAGACAAGTTGGTGCTGTACTAGTAAATGATAAACATCAGATTATATCTACTGGTTATAATGGTGTACCTAGGGGAATAGATCATTGTACAAAACAAACTTGTACAAAGTTATATGAAAAATCTGGCGAGAAGAATGAACTATGTCCTGCAGTTCATGCAGAACTGAATGCTATAATACAAGCAGCTACAGCAGGAATAAGTTCAGAAGGAACAACTCTTTATTCAACAACTAGACCTTGTGGAAATTGTACAATGGCGATTATCAATGCTGGAATTAGAAGAGTTATTTATATTGAGGAGTATTCAGATCCAATTTTACGTTCAGGTTTGTTGGATTCGTCTGATGTTAAATTTGAGAAGTATAAAGAAAAATGATTAGATCTTTCAACTTCTCTAATCCTTCTTTACTGATTCTAATTTCTTTGAAGTAATAAAAAATTCATTTTTTTGCTTATAAAATGAATTAACTTGTGCTTCTGAGAGCTTACGAATAGAATGCTTTATTTTTCCTTTATACATTTCATCTAGCTCTTCTTCTTTGAATTCTTGCAGAACATTGTTATTTATTCTGATTCTAATATCTCCCTTTACTAATTCGAACTCTAAGGGATTTAATCTTTTTATTTCATCCTCTGTTTCTCTCGATATTTCCCCTTTGATTATCTCGTCTTTACGAAGATCCAGAACATGATTAGACGTTAAAGTAATATAATGTTTTACTTGACGTGGATTTGTGATTTTATGTTCAAACCCAATTTTCTTGATAATTTCTAAATCAGAATCTAAAATGACAACCTTCTTGTCACCTCCTATGGAAATCAATCTATTATCATAGAAGAAAAGTCCAAGTATGTTCTCTTCATGGATTTTTTTTCTTTTTATTATTTCCAGATTTTCATTATTTAGTAACACTATGTTTCCTGAATTCAATGCAAAGGCAAGGTTATTGGAAGTTATTGCTGATCCCGTTATTAGTTTTATGTCCTCTTGAAGACCTATTTGTTCCAGTTGTGTGTCAAAAACCATCAATTCACCTGTTTCCAACCCTACAACGAAGGTGTTTTTTGATGTCTTCAAAAGGGATAGAGGTTTTGATGTAAGTTTAATTGATTTGATGTGGTTATGTGATTCAATATTGAACATGGAGATTGTTGAATCTAAGGAAATTGTATATAGAACATTGTCCAATATCTCTATTCCTGTAATGTGTTTCCCATGAACAAAGAAAACCTTGTATAATTTTAGGGTGTCTTTTTGCCATGTTGAAACAAATCCAAATTCATGACCCAATATGATTTTATCGTTAGTTACTGTGCTAGATATTGCTGGAAAACCATTTCTTCTAGAAATCTGAAAAAGTATAGTATGGGGGTCTTTATCTTCAAATTCCCCTACATACTTAGAAGCTTTCTTTATGGCTTTAATAACTTTAGAATCATTAGCAAAAAGCTTTCTTTTATCCTTTAAGTTCTCGAGGTCAAGAATAAATTTATCGCCTTCTTGACATGAAATTAATATTTGATTATCCAAGGATAGTATTTGACTCATTGTTAGTATTTTTGTCTTTGCGAGAAGTTTGAAATCTCCATTCTCTATTTTCCATTTCCTTAGCTGTTCATCTCTTCCTGCAGAAAATATAAACTCATTTTGAGGTTTTGCTCCAATTATCGAAGACATGTGAGCTTTTTGTTTTTCGATTTTACTGCAATCAGCTAATGACCATGCTCTTAAATCCAAATCTAGCGATGTGGATAATATTAGGTCTTGACTTTCTAGTTTTTGAATATCTGTAATAGCGGATTTATGTGCAAAAATACATCCTAGTTCTTTTTCCAAATCTAGATCCCAAATACAGATTCTTCCATCTTGTCCTCCAGTAAAAATGTAACCATCAATTTCCCTGATAACATTGACACTTCTAAGATGACCTGGCTGATGGTAAAGAATCTCAGTAAAATTGGAATCTTGATTATTCACAATTACCCAGATTTAAAGGCACTAATTAACTTTTATGATGGGTTTAAATATACTTATTTTCTAAGATAGAACCTTTGAAAAAGTTATAGTGGCTCATTTCGTCGTGAGAACATCACATTTCAGTCTGGGACGGTTTAATCATCGCCACATTGTGGTTAACTTTGAAGTTTTTATCTATTACTCTTACTGAGTTAAATAATAAAAAATTAAAAAAAGAGATATTAAAGAGGTTTTACTCCAATTGTCACTTCAAATTCATCAAATTTCCAATCTTTGATAAGTCCTTCTTTAGGTTTTATGAATTCCAAGTCCTTACTGAGAGTTTCTTCTTTGATATATTCTTCGAATTTCTTTAGAGCTTCTTCTCCAAATTCATCTGCATTTACTGAAAGAACAATTTCTTGAGTGTATTCAAGATCTAGTTCCTTTCTCATTGTTTGAACTCGTCTTATTATATCTCTAACAAATCCTTCTTGCTTAAGATCTTCAGTTATTATAGAGTTGAAGAGTAATAAGTATCCTTCTGCTTCTTCACCTGCAAATCCTTCCTGTACATCTATTCTATAGTCCAGGTCTTCTAATGTTAGTTGAAATTCAGTTCCATCTGCAGTTATAGTGATTGAATCCCCTTTTGCTAACATTCCAACGTATTCTCTAGTCTGGTTGGGGTCTAGTTTTTCCAATTCCATTCCTATCCCCTTTACTGCTGATTTGACTTTTGGAGCTAAAACCTTGAAATTTGGTTTTATCGTATAGTTTACCAATTCATCTGAACTTTTACTAAGTGTTATCTTCTTAACATTAAGTTCTTCTTTGAAAACTTCTTCATATTTTTCTATCAAATCCTTCTTTCCAAGTGGAGATATCAATATAAGCTCAGAAAGAGGTTGTCTCAATTTTATGTTTGCTGAAGATCTGATACTTCTTCCTGCGGTTATAAGTGAAAGAACTTTGTTCATATCTCGTGAAAGATCAGCATCTACTTCTTTTTTACTGAAAGTTGGATATTCTAGAAAGTGCACGCTTAGAGCTGTTTCAGAATCTAGTCTTCTAACCAAATTCTGATGCAATTTCTCAGAGATGAAAGGTATGAAAGGAGCTAACATTTTTGATAATTTAACCAATACTTCATATGTTGTTATATAAGCTGATTTCTTATCTTTATCAAGTTCATTTTTCCAGAATCTTCGACGAGATTGACGAAGATACCAATTACTGAATTTATCAATAACAAACTTTTCAAAGGCTTGTACAGCTATATGGATTGTCATATTTTCAAGTGCTTCATCAACAGATTTAGTCAAATAATTTGCTTCGCTTATCAACCATTTATCAAGGTCAGGTCGCTCTTTTAATGGAACATCAAATTCTTCAGGATTAAAATTATCAGCATTAGCATTAGAAACAAAGAAACTGTAACTGTTCCATAAAGTAAGGATGAATTTCTTCATAGTTTCATATATATTGTCTGGATCAACTTTTACACTATTCCAGGTTGGATATGAATAAAGGAACCACCTAACTGAATCTGCACCATATTTTTGCATAACATCTCCAGTAAAGATTACATTTCCTTTGCTTTTACTCATTTTCTTACCATCTTTATACAGATGATGCCCCATTGATAAACAACTCATATATGCGGGTTTATCAAATAGAACTGTACTAATTGCTAGTAAAGTGTAAAACCACCCTCTAGTTTGATCTATTGCTTCTGTTATGAAATCAAATGGAAAATGTTCATTGAAAATTTCCTTATTCTCAAAGGGATAATGATATTGTGCAAATATGGAGGCACCTGCATCATACCAACAATCTACTACATAAGGAACGCGAGTGCTAGTTTTTTGACATTCAGGACATTCAAATGTTATTTCATCAACCCAAGGTCTATGAAGATTAAAGTCTTCAGAAAAGGATTTTCCATATAACTCTTGAAGCTCTTTTTTGCTACCAACTACTGTTTTGTGATCATTTTCACATACCCAGATTGGAAGAGGTGTTCCCCAATACCGATTTCGTGATAATGCCCAGTCCCTTACTTCGCGTATAAAATTGCCAAATCTTCCTTCCTTAAGATGAGCGGGTTGCCATCTTACTTTATCATTATTGGCAACTAATCTATCTCTCATTTTAGACATCTCAATAAACCAGGTTTCAGTAGAGTAGTAGAGTAAAGGTCCATCACAACGATAACAGAAAGGATAAGTGTGTGTATACACTCCTTTTTTGAAAAGTAAACCTCTTTCCTTTAGGTTATCCATTATCTTTGAATCTGCATCTTTGACAAATAATCCAGCAAAATCTGTTATTTCTTCTGAGAAAGTTCCATCCTCCAGTACTGGATTCATTACTGGTAATCCATATTGTTTTCCTATTACAGAATCATCCTCACCAAAAGCTGGAGCCGAATGAACAATACCTGTTCCTTCTTCTGTTGTTACATATTTAGCAAGTGTTACATAGAAAGCATCTTCTTCAGGTACTATATATGGGAAAAGCTGTTCATACTTTTTATGTTCCATATTTTTTCCTTTGAATTTCTGTAAAACAGTATAATCGTCTAGAAGTTCCTCTGCTTTTTTCTCTGCCAGTATCAATTTTTCTCCATTATATTCTACTTGAACATAATCAATATCTGGATTTACAGTGATACATACATTTGAAATAAGTGTCCATGGTGTAGTTGTCCAAACTAAATAATATGTGTCTTCAAAGTCCAGTGATTTGATTTTTACAAATACTGAAGGGTCTGTTGTTTCCATCATTCCTTGTCCAACTTCGTGAGAAGATAAAGGTGTCCCACATCTAGGACAATAAGGAACTACTTTATATCCTAAGTATAGCAATCCTTTGTTGTCAATTTCCTTTAATGACCACCAAACGCTTTCAACATAGTTTTCATCTAAGGTTGCATATCTATTTTCAAAATCAACCCAGAAACCTATACGTTCGGACATATCTCGCCATTCTTTAACATATTTGAAGACAGATTTTCTACATTCAGCGTTGAATTTTACCATTCCATATTCTTCAATCTGACTCTTATCTGTGAATCCAAGAGTCTTTTCTACTTCTAATTCTACTGGAAGGCCATGACAATCCCATCCTGCGACCCAAGGAACAACATCAAATCCAAGCATCGATTTATGTCTTAGATATACGTCTTTAATAGCTCGAGTTAAAGCATGACCAATATGAGGGAGACCATTTGCTGTAGGAGGTCCTTCTAACCATCTGAATAGAGGACTTCCTTTTCTCATTTCTCTTAATTTATCAAATACCTTATTTTTCTCCCAGAAGTCTAATATTTTTTCTTCTTCTTCTGAAAACGAAGGTAATGCTTTAACTGAATCAAATACTTGTTTCTCGTTAACCACTGTAATCTACTCCAAAATGTTTTTCAGGAAATTTATAAGGCACGCTATAAGGATATATAAAAAAGAGTTTCTTTTTAGCGAATTTCGCGATCCATCCTAATTCCTCTGTACCTATTATTTTTCTCGTTTCTACATTTTAAAAACTTTCTGTCAACTACTTTTCACAAAAATAAGAAAAAAAATAGAAAAAAAAGAAAAAGAAGTTAGTTTTTGAAGCGCTTTCTTTTAAGTAAAATACTAATACCAATTATAACTGGAAAGATTACATATAGCATTATTTTATTGAATTCTACAACAATCACATTGTTGAACAGAATATCTTCAGTTAAATCTATAGTTGTTAAATTGTTCCAATCAGTTACAGTTACATTGAAGTCATAGTAGCCGTTTTCATAGAGTGTGGTATCAAGCTCAATTCGTAAGAAGTTTGAACTTATTACCCATTCTTGATTCCAAGACGCATTCTCCATTCTTACTCTGATCTCTTTAATTCCTGCAAAGTCTTCAGCAGACACATCTATGTCAATCAAACCTGACACAATGTTACTTGGAAAGGTCACCGTGACTGAAGGATTCTTATCATCATAGTTTGGATTATAGATATTGATTCCTTGAAGGCTTCCAATCCATGGTTCATCAGTTGTTGGAACGTAATCCATTCTACGAACGAAGAAAGTAGAAAGTCCATCAGCTTCAGTTTCAGTTTTTAGTACTTGATTTGTTCTATTATACACATAAAGACCTGAGTTTGCCAGAATGTAGGTCTCATTTCTAGAATCAAGATAAAAGATTTGATTAATCGAAGGAAATGTGATTTGATCTGCTTTATCCCAAGCAACGGTATTTTCAGAAACTGGGTCAAATATTCTTATATTTGGATAAGGTTCCATACCTAACCAAAGTTTTCCTTCAATCCACTCTAAAGATTGAATTTCCCAATTCTCAACATCTCCAAATCGTTTGATTTCAGAAAGGCTTGTTAAATTGTAAATAATTAAACCTGTGTTAGTTCCAACATAAAGAACATCTCTATCTGGATCTTGTAAAACAGAATTTACCTCTAACTGTGTTATTTCTTCAGTGAAGTTTTCAACATGATATGTGCCTAGTTCCCAGTTATAAATTATCATTGAACCATTTCCACCTACACCTGCGTTTTGAGCTGCAGTAGAATAATAGATTAAGCTTTCATTATAAGATGAAGAAATGTCAGCTACATATCTATACTCACCCAAAGGGAGTATTGATTCCATATTTGTAATGGTTGTTGACACAATGTCATACCTATATCTGTGATGATACATTACTCTGGAGTTTACAAGTAGTTCTCCTGCAGTGTCACCTCCAGCACCACCAATTCCAGAAATAAGATGTTCTACTGAAAGAGGATGTAATCGATCTGGAGCTGTTGTATTAATCCTATCCAAACCCAACAGAGTAGAAATGTAAGCATACCCATCAACTGGATCATAGTTGACATCTGTTGCCATATTATGAGCTAAACCCAATATTTGAGATTGTTCAGTAATGGCTGTACTTGGTGCGGTATAATCTATTTTTTGTATTCGTTGAACTGTTCCAACAATAAGCTTTCTTGTAGTAGAATCTAATCGTATGGATGCAAGCAAGCTTTCGATAGGGTAAGGAGCTCCTGTTACGGTGGTTAACGGATATCCAGGCCCAGAACCATAGTAAGATTTGGCTACAGCTTCCATACTAGTTGTATTGAAAACTAATAAACCAGATTCAGCGTTTGTGGAATATGGAGATACAGCAAAACCTAATTTTTCTTCAGTATCACACACTAAATCAAGAAATGATCTTGAATAGTATGGTGCTTGAGTATAATTGTAAGTTTTAATTGTATCATTATCTGGAAAAATTACACTTATACCATCACAGATATTAGTTGTTTCATTAAATGTTGCAACAAAGATTTTCCCTAAGATAGGATAATATTTCACAAGTCTGGAATAATCATTAGGAAGTCCATCACTTGAAGTGTACCATCTTGTAGAATTTTCCGAAATATCGATTTTAAAGACCCCTACTGATGTACCAATGAAAGCAAATGATTCAGAGGAATTAACATCGACTGTAAGCATTTTTACACTTGAAGCAGGAGCGTTATAACCGCTAATATCTACTTGTCTATCATAGATGGGATCATAAACAATTAGTCCATGAGACTGTGTTACAATCCAAACATAGTGGGTAAATGGGTCTACATCTATAAAATCACCCAATTCAAAATTAGTTGCAACTCCTGTCAGAATAGGAGTAGCTGAAAGTGGTGTAATGGAATAGTTTACAACATCTACTCCTTGTATTGAACCTATGTACAACAATTTAAGGTCTTTATCAATTTCTATATTCTGAATTTGAACGTCAGTTAAACCTATCTCATCCTTGTAGACTGTTTGATTAGTCAAATCATCTAATTGAATTAGTGCCAGGCCTTCTGGAGCATTTGTAAAAATCAGATTATCTTCTTCAGATATAGCCAATGCAACGTGACCAGGAGGACCATATATGTGGTCAAATTCTGGTGTATCAACATTTAAAGTTGTAACGTCACCTATGTTAGTCCCAATACTAGCAAAGTTAGAGGTTGATGAATTGATAAATAAAACTGATGTTAACATTAAGAATAATATTGTTAAGGTTAACTTATTTTTCATATTCTCTTTTATTTAATTCAAAATTATAAGTTGATTCGTAGAGGCTGTGACACAGTTAATCTTTAAACAGTAATCCCCTATCTACCAGAAATTGCTTAAAATTTACATCTTTGACATATGACCTCAGCCTGATTTCAATTTTTATAACATTGGTTGCTGAACTTAGGATTAGTTCATTATTATAGATTCCTTGTTTATCTATTCTCAGATGGAAAGATTTCTTATTTTGATTGAATCTTTCTTCAAATTCACCATACAATTGCGATTTTTGTTCCGCTGACATTTGAGAAATTAAGTGGTCCAGAATTTTATTAACTAATTTTTGTTTACTAAAAGTAATTGTGACATATTCAATCGGGTTATCATAACCGCCTACAAGTTCTTCAACAACAAGTTCTGTTTCCTGAATAAGTTCTTCTGGAATTAGATTTGCCAGAGCTTCTAAATTCTTATCAAAATCCTCTGTAGCATGAATTGAAAAACTGTATTCAGCTTTGCTAATTGTAATATCCATCTAATCCCCTTATTTTTTTATAAAAAACAAAAAAACGTTAAAGGAAAGAAAAAGGTATTAATTACCTCTTCGTCCATGTCTTCTTAAAGATGGTCTAACTTTTTCTGCTCCAGTTCCTTTGGTACGGAGTCCTCTAGATTTCTTTCCAGCACTTGTTAATCCTCTATGAACTCTTCCTCTATGAACTGGATTCTTAAGATAGACTATATCGTCACCACGATATTCTTTAATGGAAACCCAACTTGTTCTAGGGTCTTTTGCAATAACTGGATGTTGAGGATCGATCAGAATTACTTCAAAGAATTTATGTCTTCCATCTTGACCTACCCAATAAGAATTTAGAACCTCAAGATTACTATATTTTCTAGCCACTCTTTCTTCAGCAATAAGTTTGATGCTTTTTTTAGGAGTTATTTTATTGACACCCATATTACGAGATTTTCTTCCTCGTACAGGTCGCTTCTTTCTTCTTCCTCCTCTTCTGACTTTGGCTCTAACAATAACATATCCTTGTTTAGCTTTGTAACCAAGAGCTCTTGCTCTATCAAGCCTTGTGGGTTTTTCAACTCTTTCAGTAGCTCCCTCTCTTCTCCATTGAATGATTCTACTTCGCATTAACTCCTTAAACTCTGGAGTATCGCGATTTCTCCAAAACTCGCCAATATACTTATACATACTTTTGGTCATTATAATCACCTAACGATTCCCGGGTGGACATCTCGTCGGTATGTTCCCAAACAAAGAATTAGTTTTAAAAGTTGTGATTTTGAAGATTTTTGCTAAAAAATCTTTTAAGTATGCTTTTTCTTTTTTCTTTGATTGTTTATGACAACTACAAGAGAAACTAAGGGATTTGATTTTACTAATATTATAGTTTATTCATCTGCAATTTTGGGTGCAATTGTTGGAGGATTTGTTGTTTGGCTGTTTTTTACAGTATTTCGAGGTGGAAACTTTCCTTTTGTTACAACTGAAAGGTCTGCATTCATTGCACTTGCAATTTTGGGGACTACAATGTGCGCATTAGTTTTCCCTATTAGAGCTTCATTATCTAAGAAATTTAAGTGGCTAAGTCCTTTTACGATATCAGCTATTTTCCTTGGTTCATTGATTGTTTTGTTTGTTATTTTGCACTTAACAAATGTACTTAATTCAATAATACCAAACGAAAGAACAGCAATTATTATTCTTACATTTATAATTCTGCTAAAGTGGATATCTGCAACTGCAAGTTTATTTTTACAGAAAGAATAAATTATTTGGGCTTTTATATCTAAAGCTAGATTTTCTATGAGTAAAATTGCCAAGTGTAATGGAGAAATTACGTATTTTGGGTGAAGCAGCTAAGTATGACATATGTGCATCAACAGCATCTCCCAGAGCTCATACTCCAGGATCAATTGGTAAAGCAGTATCTACAGGTATCTGTCACTCGTTTCTCCCAGATGGTCGATGTATTAGTTTACTTAAAGTGTTAATTACAAATCAATGTATTCATGATTGTACTTACTGTATTAATTCAACGAAAAACAGAAAGCAGTTTAAACATTCGATTACTTCCTTTGAACCTGAGGAATTAGCAAGATTAACAATTGGCTTTTACTTGAGAAATTACATCGAAGGATTGTTTCTTAGTTCTGGGGTTGGTAAAAGCGCAAACTGTCAAGCTGAAATAATTCATGAAGCTCTTCATGTATTGCGTAACAAATACAAATTCGATGGTTATGTTCATGCAAAAGTTCTCCCTGGCATTGGAAAAGATGAACTCCTCAGAATAGGTGAATTAGCTGATCGTGTTAGTATAAATGTCGAATTGCCTAACAAATCTAGATTCAGCGAAACCTGCTCTACCAAAGATTTCTATTCTGACATAATTAAAGTAACTAAATATCTCCCAGAAATGAGGAAAAAGGGGGAAATTCCTGCAGGATATACAACCCAATATGTTATAGGAGCTGCTAAAGAAACAGATAAAGAAATCTTGGATAGCGTTTTCGATTTCTATACCGATGATTGGGATTTTAGAAGGCAATATTATTCTACATGCCTTCCATTAGAAGAAAAAAGTAGAAGCTTTCCTAGATCGTTCTTCCTGAGAGAACATAGGTTATACCAAATTGATTGGCTAAGAAGAATCTATAAATATTCTCCAGATGAACTAATGAATGTTGTAAATGATGAAGGTTTTATACCTCTTAAAATAGATCCTAAAGTTACTCTAGCTAGAATGAATACTGAAATCTTTCCTCTTGATATAAACTGTGCAACATATGATGAACTCATGAGGGTTCCTGGTATAGGTCACACTTCTGCAATGAGAGTTTTAAAACTACAACAACAAGGAGTTAAACTCAAAAAAAACCTACAACTTAAATCAATAGGTATTGTTTTGAAGAGAGCTCTGCCATTTCTCAAAATTGGTTCAAAAACCCAGCTTACTTTGGATAATTTTAATACCACCAAAGGAGGTGTTTAGAAACTTGTTTGGTTGTAGTTTATCTGCAGAAGAGTATTTTAATGCTGCAAGTTATCACAAAGAATCAACCAATGATCTAATTATCAAAGCTAAATTCTTGCTAGAGACCAAACCTTTTGAGATAACTACAGGATGTTCAGATTTAGGTAAACTAGTTAAAAAGAGAGGAAATGCAGTTCTAAGAGAAGTGCATCTCTTATCAGCTTATATGCGACTTAAACCATATTCTGAAATGGTGCTTGTAGGAGAATGTAACAATGAACATGATACATGTTATCTTATTGCTAAATCTCTAGCAAGAAGATTTGATAGATTTGTTATCATTGTCTTTGCTAGTAAATCTTTTTCTGTTGTAACCAATAGAACAGATTTACCTGAATTTCCAAAGTTTAGAGGTAGTTCCAAGCAGACAATTATTTAAAAAGTGAGATGTTTTGTAAAACAGACAATAAAAGATGGTTTTCATAAAGAATTTTTCAATGAAGATGGTGATTCTCTTTGGGAAAAGTATTATGAAACACAGTTTCTCGAGCAAAGATTGAATGTTAAACTCTTCCGTAAATTCATTCCGAAATATGCATTAGAAAAAGCGAACATGAAGATTGAAAAGGAATTTTATGAGAAGGTTGTTGAACAACGAAAAGAAAAACACACCCTAGATTTCTTCTTTGATTAAGTAAGTTATTTCAGAATTAAGTGATAAAGAAAAATTCAAAAGATGAATAAACTATTGAAGATTGATAATAATGTCATCTTTTGGAATTCATCAGATAGGTATAGTAAGAATAGATAAAGAAGCATGTTATATCGAGTTATCACAACTATATTCAACTGGTTTACGTCATATCGAAAAATTTAGTCATATTTTCGTATTATGGTGGATATCAATGAGAGATAATCCTCAAGATAGATCTCAAATGCTAGCTACTCCTCCAAAACTAGACACTTCTATTGAAACAGGTATTTTCTCTTCTAGAAGCCCTACACGTCCAAATCCAATAGGCTTAACCAAAGTTAAATTGTTAAAAGTGGAAAACAATAAGCTTTACATCGATAGAATAGATGCTGTTGATGGAACACCGGTACTAGATATCAAACCATATTTACCAGGAGATAGTGTTTCTAATGAAGAATTAAAACTTCCTGAGTGGTTTGAGCATCTAAAGAAAAAATAATTCGATTTTCTTCTCTTTCTTTTTTTGAGTTTTTATAAGATAATTTAGAACAATTTCTGATATTATGCAAAAAAAAGCTCGATACTCAAATAATGCTTTTTTTGATGATAGTAAAGTCATCATTATTACTGGAGCTTCTTCAGGTATAGGAAAAGCTGTTGCCCAAGCTCTAGTTAGATATAAACCTAAACTTGTTCTTACAGCAAGAAGAAAGAGAAAACTGTATCACACTGCAAATTTATTGAAAAAGCAAAAATTGAAAGTTTTACCAATTGTCAGCGACATAAGGAACAGAGAAGACAGAACGAGAATAATTGATCTAACATTGAAAATGTTTGGTAGAATTGATGTGCTCATTAATAATGCAGGATTGGGAAAAGCAAATCTATTTCTGAATCAACCTGAAGAAGAAATTGATCAATTAATAGAAACAAATATTCTTTCTTTGATTAAAATGACACATGCAGTTGTGCCAATTATGGAAGAACAAGGTGGTGGGAGTATTATTAATATCTCTTCATCTCTAGCAATGCTTCCTGTTTATCCTTTTGCAGTTTATTGTGCAACAAAATCTGCTGTAAAAGTGTTCGGAGATGGTATAAGACAAGAACTCAAAGATTACGGAATATCTGTGTCAACTGTTTTACCAGGACCTTATAATACTGAGTTCAACAAGATATCAGGCTTAAACGATGAAATAGTAAATGGAAAAGCCGTTGATAAACTAGCCATAAAAATTGCTAAACTTACTATAAAGCCAAAAAACAATTTGATTCAACCTAGATCATTTATTCCGCTTCTGTGGATTACCGAGAAGTTCGGATTTCTAAAAGAAAAGATTACATTGAAAATTGCAGAACAGATTTACAAAGCAAGAATAGCAAATATCAAGAAAATTGAATTTGAAGAGACGAAGTTAGAAGAAAAGGAAATAGAACTAGCAGTAGCAACAAAAACAAAGAATTAAGCTGCTACAAAGTAATTTCCTTCTGATTTTTGCTTTTTATCTAGTTGAGAGTCCTTTTTATTTACTCTTGGTCGAAGTGTTCGAGGATCTTGTCTGAATGTAATATCCATTTTTCTTAAGAAGGAATTCATACCAGTTTGCAAAGTGCCAATTCTTTTGACTTTTCCATTAATTCCAGGGATGCCGTCAAAGACCATAAGTCTATCAGAAAAGAAATACATCATCATTACATCATGCTCTGAAAAGGTTTGATTCTGAATTTGAAAAAAGTATTTATAAGAAGAAGAGAAACTAGTCATTACTTAAATTAAAGGAGATGAGATTAATGAAATTTGTAAAAGCCATTTCTTTATGTTATCTAATTTTAGCAAGTTTCGCACCTGTTCAGTTCACTGTTACAATCTACCCCAGTTCCTTCAAAACTGGAACCGTGGATGAGGATGTACCAAATCCAGCTGTAAATGTCGGACAACTTCAAGATAAAGCGTATACATATACTGGAGTAGACTGTGTAGTTGATTACTATGGAATTACTATCGATGATTATGTCACAATTGTTGTAATTGATGATGGTCTTACAGAGCTTGAATGGAAGGCACTAGAACAAAATCCTGAAGCTAATGTTGATATCATTGGCTTTTTAACAAATGATACTGAGCATGATGTAACATATATTACCAATCCAGATGATTCACTTCTAGATGACCAAGTCCAACATGGTCATGGTTTTGCGGTTATCTCTGTACTAGCTGCAATTGCTAGAGACTTAAAGGTGATTTTTGTTGATTATCGACACGAACCTGGTGAGGATCCTGACGACTGGGATACTTTTGGATTTGATTATGGAATATACGAGATATGGGAATGGATTGATGACAACCAAGCATCAAAAGACATTGATATTATCAGTTGGTCATGGGTACATTCTATAAATTTTACAACCCCTGCGATTCTTCAAAAATGGAGTAGCTTAATTAGTAAAGATGTAATAATGCTTACAGCTGCAGGTAATTTTTGTAATTATCTAAATCAGTTGGGTATTAAATATTATAAATATCAATCATATTATACTGAATGGTATTCTGTTGGTTCAATAGATCATGAAGATAGGAGTGAACCATGGTCATGGAAAAATCAGAAATCTTATTTTTCATCATGGTACGAAGACAATGAAGCAGCCAATCAAATTGTTAATTGGCTTGAACCAGGGAATGGAGTGCCTGTATTAGTAGACGCTTTCTTTGACCAAGATTTGCAGATTGCAAGAGGAGAATGGGTATATTCAGACGGAACAAGTTATAGTACAGCTTATTTAGCTGCGATAGTTGCACTAATAATTACTGGATATCATAATGGTATTGGTAGTTCAACTGACCCTTCTTTGGATAAAGTAATAGATATATTACAATATGCTAGTTCAAGGAGCACTTTTGACCAGAAGATGGGGTATGGTTATATGGATGCTTACAGGGCTTATCAAAAAGCCTATATGGAGGGGAGATGGGCAGCCTAAATTGTTATATATGTATTTGAGTATACATTAAGTAAAGATTATCTGTAAATAAAAAGAAGCAAAGAGGAGGAAAATTCATGAAAAGAAAATTAGGAAAAATTCTGGTTATAGCTATAATAATTCATTTAATTGTCTTTCAGATTATATTATCAGTCCATGGAGATTTACCAGTTGTTGCTTCTAGAATCTCAGGGATTAGTAATATCTCAGTAATTGCAGATCATTCCGCACCTAATGACACCTTATTTGGTATCTCTGTAGAAGTGGAAATTTTAAATAGAGCAGACGAAAATCAAACAGTAATAGAGTTATCAGATTTTCGACCTAACGTTTTTATTAATGCAACATTTGTAAATCAATCATTAGAAATTGATCAGATAGCATGTGCTCATGCAACAATTATGAGATATTCCTATCAACCTGGTATTACTTCTGAAGGTAGTTTGGTTAAGTTTTATATTAATCAAGCAAATCTAACCTATCTTCCAGACGGAAATTATACTCTTTGGAGACTTATAAATACAGCTTATATTATCAATAATATCACCTCTGAGGAATTACCAGCGATTATCACTGTGAGTTCTGGTATAGTAAATATAACTTACATTGATTTTGATTATATTCCTACAGAAATAACGAGCTTCTCATTCATATTCCCAATAGTGTTCCTTTCACTATTTTCATTAAAGGTTTCTCTATACATAAGGAGAAAATCAAGTATCACCAAATACAAAAATTAAAAACACAGTATCCAGAATATTCTTCGTTCCAATCGAGATCAGAGAGAACATAAGAATTTCAATCTATTCTAGTGCAAAGAATCGAAAAAACAATTTTATTCAAATAACAACATCTGATAACAATCTAGTCTTTATTTCTCCTACTGTTTTCTTTTCAGAAAAAGTGATGAAGTATATGAATTAAGAAAGGAAATTATTGAGTTGAAAAAGATGCACAACCACTATTTAGATATATTTGATGGTCTCATGAAGATGCTTGACTATAATAATCAAGAGCTTTATGGTGTTATAAACAACGAAGATGAATCTCAAAACAAGGAAAGAAGAACATTAGCAGAATATAATGCAGAACATATCAAGGTTTTTGAACATCTAAAAACAATGAAGAAACTTGAAATTTAGGTAATCAAAAGAGCTGATTAATTAAACTCAAGTGTCGCTAAAACTATTTAAAACTGGGGAGTCAAGTAATTTCCCCCATAATCGATGAGTAATGAATTAAATGCTTCTGGTATTTTGATATAATGAAATTGCTGTAAATAAATGCTCATTTTATCATGTTTCCCACTAAGTAAATCATGCCAAAGTTCAGGTTTATATCTTACTAATAAAGAGATCATCCATGAAGCAATGAATGTTTTAGGGAGATTTACATTATAGCTGTTTAGTAAATTTTCAAATAATTCTTCTAATGAAGGTGTAAATTTATTGTTAAAATATTCATCCATCGAGTATTCAAATCTATTATTTTCACAGTCTTCTCCATGGTCATATACACGTGAGAATCTTAAAAGAAGGGCTGGAAATACTCCCTGTTTCTTAACTTTAGCTCTAATATACACAGTCTCATCATTATAATCTGCTGTTAATCCATGATGTTCAAAAACATACTCTTTCGTGAAATCTAATTCAAGTATAATTGATCCCTTAACAGCTTGAAGTAATGAATAATATTCCACAAGAGGTCTCGTATTTCGTGGCATTGATAAAGAAGTTCTATACAGTTCAAGTGCTTGTTGAAAGTATAAAGAAGCTTTTTCTGCTCGTTGTCTATAATTGGTTTGAAAAGGTTCTATAGGAGATATAGTCTTCTTTTTATCTTTGAAAAAACGTTCTATTTTTTTATTGTAACGTGAAATGTTTCTTTCTATTGATTCCCTATTTCTAGGATACTGTGCAGAAATTGTAAAATTATAATTCAAACATTCTGTAAGAAAAAAGGTATTTGTTCCTTTCAGTAATAGATTGAGTACACGTTGTCTTCTATCAGTATAACTAGACATTGCTTTTACTAAACTGTTAATATTATATACTTTATGTAGTTGTGGTAAGAAAACTTGTGCTTTTTCCAACATTTCTCGAGTTTATAAATCAAATTAAAAATGTACATTATAGACATGGCAATAAACAGTAGAAGAATCTATCTAATTACGTTAGTTGTTAGTTTAATTCTCTTAAATTGTCATAATTCTTTTTCTCAAACTGAAATGAATAAGCAGAAGCATTTTTCTTCCTCAATTTTTCCTGAAATCATCCATAATTATGGCTACAGTACTGCAAAATATATTTTTAGAGTTGAACTGAACCTTGATTTAGATTTTTCCAATATACTAGAGATGCATTTTCTTGTTTCAGGAGATAAAACAAATGCTGATGGAATAAAAATTACATTCATAATTGATCAGATTGAAGTCTATTTCACAGTCGAAAAACTGTTCCAAGATAATTCAAATCATAATCTTACTCAACTCTTTTCTTTTCCTGAAGTTTTTACAGGAAAGAAGAACATCACTGTAACGTGTGAAGCTCGGACTTCTTATTACCATGAAGTTGGAACAATACACATTACTTCTCAAACAGCAATAAAAAAAATTCAATCCCAAACGCTTACTGATGCTCCCTCTTCTCTCCCTCTATTTCCTGACTGGATTAAATTCAAAGGGAGCAGTGTAAACACTATTACCAAAAGTGTTTCAACAATTTTCAACAATTCTTTGAACTTTGATAAGCTTAATCTAACCCTATCATTTTTAGCAAGCGACTTTTCAGCCCTAAATCAACATTTAGAAATCGAGATTAACTATCAGATTGTAAACTCACAAGAGTTTCAAGAAGATGAGCATGTGTCAGAAAGCTTCCTCTCTGAAATTAATTCTGGTATAAATTTACTCACCATCCATTTTTCCGTTGAAATGTGTATTGATGAAATACTATTTTCACTTATTCATCTTGCTGCAAATGGAATCAATAATCAAGATATTCTTCCAAATAATGCATATGAATGGTATGAATGGAACAACAATGAATTTGACCACACATTTGATTTATCAGCATTGAAACCTCAAGTTAGCTATCCAGAGCAGATTGTGGAAATTCGGGTGAATTATGGATGTATAGGAGCAGTAATTCTTCCTTCAATTCGATATGACATTATTGCTGAATTTAATAGAAAATCAGGAGAAATTGGAGAAAGAAACCAAATTAATAGTTCTCAAACAATTACAACCAAGTTTATGACTAAAGATAATGATGAGTCTATTACTTTCAGAATTCAGGGTTCAGCAACGGGATTAGGGTATTTCTATATTCTCAATACTAGTTTTATTACGTTCGAAGCTTTACCAGAACTTCAAGAACATGAAACTTTAGAACGAACAGTAATAGATACTGTGAGTCATCCTGCTTCCCCCTTTTTTTCTCTAGATTTAACTTACACAGATTTTTTCAGAACCACACTAGATAATTACCACCACCTCTTCAACATTTCTTTTTCCTTCTCCTTAACTAATGTATTTGGTAATGCAATAAGAGAGTTACATGTTCTTATGAAATTCGACCTCATAACTATTTTTGATGAACAATTCTCATATGAGGAAAATATTGACCTTCAAAAGCAACAAACACTTTATTCTAATGTATATGATGTGTATATCAGTTTAACTCTCTACAGGGATGGAGATGAGATAACTCTTACCAATCTTAAATACTCTCTCTTTAGCTCTTCAAACATTACTAATAACGCAACTCCTGAAAATACTTCTTCTGATCCTGTTGCTCCTTCAAAATTTATAATGTTAATAGAATATGGGGGAATGTTGTCTTTCTTCATTGTTATGCTTGCTCAACACCTTCTAAAAAGAAGTAAAGAAAGAACTGATACTGGAGAAGCAAATCAAGTTGAAGTAAGAGGAGGAGTGATTGGGAGATTGATAGCTTTTCCAAAGATATTGTGGTTGAAAGTAAAGGAAACAACTCTAAGACTCTACTTACTTCCAGTATCTATCGTGTTTTTCTTAGGAAAAGCAACTGCACTATATAAGATCATTTCTGAGCTCAATACTCTAGCTACTAATCATTTTCTTCAACCGCAACGTGTTGGTCCAGGAATCTGGG
>MEHH01000003.1 GCA_001940755.1 Candidatus Heimdallarchaeota archaeon AB_125 | reverse complement strand
AATCATCAGAATATCATGAGAAAATAAAAGATGCTGTAAATAGGAATTCCTCTCTTTAAGGATCGCCACTTATTCTGTGGTGGTTCTAAACGTAAATTTGGTATTTCATGATAATTTTCATTGTACGTCCATCTCCCATCTTCCTCTTTGACATAACATTCACCTTTAGTTTTTTCATAGTCAGTTCTGAGTTCTTTTGCATCATCTGATCGAATTCTTGCAAGTACAGTTTTCTGTTCACTTGGGTTAATTATTGTAACTCCATATGAAGGGGGGACAACCACAACATCGAATTTTTGTGCTCTTATCATTACAGCATCTTTTATTTTCTCATGATATTCTGATGATTGTTGTAGTAAAAACTCAGAATATCCTTCAACAACCTGATAGATTTCTGGAAAACGATAACCAGTACCTGCAATAGAGCGATAATATCCGGTTGTCTTGTTATATTCTTCTCCTAACTTCCCAGTTTGAATAATTATAAAATCAAACCTCATTACATCCCAGAAATGTTTGTCTTCAACTTTTCTTATACCATGATATATTCTATATACTTCTTTTTCCTTATCTTTTCCTTTCCATTCAGTGTTTAAGAGAAAACTAGAAACATCCTCTGTTTTGATAATTTGAATACCTTTTACACTAATTTCATTTTCACTATACTTTAGAGCAATCTCCTCACTAACAATAGGCAATCCTGTACTTTCCCTTAAATCCATTTTACTCTACCTTTAGAGACTATAGAAATAATCTTCTCCATCTTCAGTAATTTTCCAACTGTCCAATGCTCCCACCTGGAAAGTCTTCAGATAACCTTTGTCTGTCAAAGAAGCTAAAACTTCCATAAGCATTTCTTGCTCCACCTTTTCCCCTTTTGGAGCATAGAGATTATTTAACTGAAACATCACATCTGAGAGGTTCAAACCCCTGTTTAGTGAAACAAAAATATCTAACAAATCCATTTCTATCTGTTGTTTCTCTACCATTACTATCAGAATGTTAACTGTTCCTTCTTTCTAAAAATATTTCTCTAATTTCTTCATAAAAGACTAAAAGTCTCATAACCAAAAAGATAATAACAATTCTTGAAATTATGTCTAAAGCGCTATATTAAGCATAGTTCTTAAATTTCCACTTATTTCGAGGAGATTCTTATGTCAAAACAAGAAGAGAAGAAAAGAACATCTGTAGAACGTTATATGTTAAAACATGAAATAGATAAATTAGAATCCAAAAAAAGTTTCAACATGTCTACAAGTTTGGTATCATTGTATATCCCACCGGGTACTAGATTATCTGATGTTAATTCTCAACTTAGAGACGAATATGGGACTGCCACAAATATCAAAGATAAAAGTACTGGAAAAGCTGTTCAATCTGCTCTTTCTTCAATTATGTCCAGAATGAAGACTATTTCTGATCCAGGAGAGAATGGTATTGTGATCTTCTGTGGAATTACTCAAACTAACAAAGTGGAATTTTTCTTAATTAGCCCTCCGGATCCAGTTGGAATTAAATTGTATCTTTGTGATAATGTCTTTAAAATTGATCATCTTAAGGAGATGCTAGAGAGTAAACAAAGATATGGATTACTATTAATTGAGCGTGGTGGGGCTACTCTTGCAACTGTTCAAGGTTCTAGAATAGATATTATTCGCGAAGAAGAATCCTATGTTCCAGGAAAACATAAAATGGGTGGTCAGTCTCAGGCTCGTTTTCAGAGGTTAACTGAAGAAGCTGCTCAAAGATGGTATACTAAAATCACTGAAATAATGAATACAGTCTATTTAGATGATTATCCTGTTGAAGCAATCATTGTAGGTGGTCCAGCATTAACTAAATCAGAGTTTTTAGAAAACAAAAGCTTAGACTACCGATTACGAGAAAAAGTCATTGGTACTTATGATATCGGATATAGAGGTATAAATGGTATTCGAGAGCTTCTGGAAAAAGCTGAAGATAAACTATCTGATTTTGAGTTAATTAAGGAACGAAAGCTTATCCAGAAATTTTTGGAACACCTAGGTAAAGATACTGGTTTAGTCACTTACGGTGAAAAACTAGTTCTAGAGGCACTGGAAAAATCAGCAGTTCAAACTGTCATAGTAAGTGAAGATGTAGATAGAGTTAACATAGAAATCAAATGTGATGGTTGTGATTATGAAATCACTGAATCTGTAAAAAGCAGAGATTATAATGAATTTGTAAAGAATCTTTCAGATAGAAAGTGTCCTCAATGTTCTAATTCAAAACTATACATAGAGAATGAAAGTGATTTGATTACTGAATTGAATGAAAAAGCTGAAAACACTGGAGCTACGCTAGAAGTCATTTCTACTGATCATGAAGATGGAGCCATGCTCTACAACGTTTTTGGCGGAATTGCAGCAACTCTTAGATACAAGTTATTTGATGGTTATTAGATAAAAGAAGAAGGATAAGCTTATCCTTGAACTATCGTTCCAATTTTTTCTCCATTTACAATTCTTAAGATGTTTTTAGGTTCTGAACCATTTATAAATATTAATCTTAGAGCAGATCTTTTCACTATTTCACAACCCACTCTATCAAATAGAGCATATTTTCCTGGTTCTTCATCTTGTTGTGATATAATTTCTAACAATTTGTCAGCTGAAATCTCATCCAAAGGTTTAGCATCATCATATTGGTTAGGATCTTTATCATACACCTTATCGACATTTGTCAAATTTATCAACAAATCAGCGCCCCAATATTCTGCAACAAGTGATGCAACGGCATTAGTTGATTGGCCTGGTTGAAGACCTCCAGTAACAACAATTTTCCCAGATGAGAGTGCTTTACCAACTTCTTCAAATGATCGAGGAACAAGTAAATAAGCCCTATTTTTTAATGAAGCAATTACCAGCAAAGCATGTATTCTGGTTGATTCCACAGCAAGTATGTCTTTGAAAGTTGTAACATGCCCTAGAACATCACTAGCTTGAATGATGATTCTAGCTAATTTTCCTCCTCCTACCACAATAGCAACTTTATGACCTGCATCATGGAGAGTGATAATAGTATCTACAATTTCATTTATCTTTTCAACATTTAGAATCATTTCTTCTTTATATAAAACAGAACCACCGAACTTAATTACAATCTTCTTCATTATTATCGCTACAGAGTTATTAGAATGATAGCTAAATAATGTTTTTTCTCAGAAAGTAATTTTTTTCTACTTAATACAACGAAGAAGAGAATCTTTTTTAATAAACTTTCAAAGATGCAAACAAATAAACTGAGGACTGTAAAATGGACTTAAGTCAAAGAAATCCCATTGAAAACGTTTTTTCTACAAAGGATGAGAAGATATCAATTGCTGGTTGGGTTCAACAAGTTCGCAATCTTGGAGGATTACGGTTCATACAATTGCAAGATAGAACAGGAATTGTTCAAGTAGTTTTACCTAAGAAGAAAGTTTCAGAAGAAATTTTCAATATAGATTTCCAAGAAGGTGACATCATTGCAGTTTCTGGAACAATTGTTTCTAATGATGGTGCCCCCAAAGGAAAAGAAATTCTCCCATCTGATATTGAAATAATCAATAAGAGAACTCAAGAATATCCAATTTCAATCAGTGATAAGATTGAAACAAATCCAGATAAAAGATATGATTACAGGTTCTTAGATCTAAGAAACAGAAAAGTTGCCCATATCTTTGAAATTGAAAGCACAGCAGCTTATGCTATCCAACAATGGTTTAAAGATAATGATTTCTTACAGTTTTTCTCAGCTAAAATAGTTGGTTCAGCAACAGAAAGTGGTGCTAATGTCTTCGAGATAGGTTATTTCGATAAAAAAGCATACTTAGCTCAATCTCCTCAATTCTACAAACAGATGATGTTAATGGCTGGGTTTGAACGGGTGTTTGAAATAGGACCAGTTTTTCGAGCTGAAAAGCATCACACTAGTAGACATTTGTGTGAGTATACTTCAATAGATTTTGAAATTTCGTACATTAATGATCAAAGGGATGTCATGAAAGTCTTGCAAGGTGTAATTGGTTATGCTTTAGACACAATAAAATCATCTCGAGCTGATTCACTTGAAGAATTAGAAGTTCAAATCGATGATCAACCCAAAGAATGGCCAATTATCACAATACCAGAATGTAATGATGTTTTAACAAATGAAGGCAAAGAGCTAGACCTCTATGAAGATTTAGATGCTGAAGCTGAAAGAATAATTGGCAATTATGCTAAAGAGAAGTGGAATTCAGATTTCGTTTTTGTTGATCAATATCCATGGAAAGTGAGGCCGTTCTATACTATGAAAGATGATGAAGATCCAAGATTAACTAAATCTTTTGATCTCTTGTTCAAAGGACAGGAGCTAACAACTGGTGGTCAAAGAGAACATAGAGTTGATATCTTGTCTACACAAGCCGTTGAAAAGGATTTCAAACTTGAAGATGTTGATAGTTATCTTCAATTCTTTAGAAACGGAGCACCTCCCCATGGGGGAAGTGGAACAGGAATTGAGAGATTTGTACAAAAGATTCTTGATCTACCTAATATCAGAGAAGCAAGATTACTACCAAGAGACCCAACAAGACTCCATCCTTAATCTTTCATAAGTTTCAAATCAAGATGAAAACTCTTAAAAAAAGAATGAAATTCAGTATAGTAGTCAGAATATGACTTTGTTTGCGGGGATAGCCAAGTGGCCAACGGCGGCGGACTTAAGATCTTGGTTTTAAACCTGAGATAAGGGTTAGATAAGTCATCCGTTCCTTAGTGGTTCGGGAGTTCGAATCTCCCTCCCCGCACCAAATTCATTCCCTTTAGACGTTTTTCACATTTCAGTTTAACCTTAAACTGTTTGGTTTAATCTCTCTACCTTGCTATTGTTAGCGTTTAACCATACAATTAAGGTGTTGTTCTAAATAATTAAAAAAATGGTTAAATAAAGCCATGTTACTGCTATCTTGGTGATATAATTGGCTCAAAACGAAGTCAAAATGTATGAAGAATTATTAGAACTCCTTGAAAAGCGATTTAGTAAAGGAGAAATAGACAAAGGAAATTATGAAGAATTAAAGGAACGTTATCTCCAAAAGCTTGATACTGCAAAGGTAAATCGTGAATTGCACAAGGAAGCTTCTCAGATTTATACTTCTGGAGTTAAAGTCGCAACAGACAAATCATTATCTGTTGCAGGATCTACAAAAATAACTGGTGGCCATGTAGGGAAAGATATTCGTATTGCTGGTTCAGGAAAAATTGATGATGATGTTGAGTGTAATAACCTGAAATCTGCAGGTTCTCTTAAGAGCAATGGAAGCATTACTGCTCATGGAGACATTAATACAGCAGGGTCCTTTAAGTGTGCAGGTTTTTTACATGGAGATCTTGATGCAAAATTCGCAGGATCAGCAAAAGTTGGTTTGGAAACTATTCTTCAAGGAAGAATTGTAGCTGCAGGTAGCTTCTCCACAGGTGGATTCTTACAAGCTGAAAGTGGAGCAAAGTTCTCTGGATCAGCAAAGATTGAAGGTAATCTTCTCTCTAAGGGAGTTGTTGAAGCAGCTGGAAGAATTGTTGTAGATGGAGATCTAGTAGGGGATGATGTTTTAATTAATAAAGGCAGGGATTTCCTAAGTTTAAGATTTAGAAATCTTAAGAAATCTGTTATTTCTGGTCATTTGTTAGGTACTGGTGAAGTATACCTAGCCAACACACTTGTTGAAGGTGATGTTAAAGGCTTGAAAGTTGAAATTGGTCCATTTACTCAGGTAGAAGGTACAGTTTACTATGTTGATTATATAGATGTAGACAAGAAAGCTAGATTAGAATCAGAACCTATAAAAATAAGTCATGAAAAACTGAGATTGTAAATAATGATTATACAAAATAAAGGTGAAAAATATGAATGAAACAAGTAAAGAAGCAAACGAAAATGTTGAACAGAGAGCTATGATCAGCTCTGCTGGTAGTTTAAAGGAATCAGAAGATAGAGTTAAAATTTCTGGTGCTGGAAATATCTCTGGAGGAATTATACCTAAATTTGTTAAAGTATCAGGTGCAGGTAAAATCTCTGGTGACTTTAAGTGTCATGGAATAAAATCCTCTGGATCACTTAAGGGTGAGGGTAATTTAACTTCTTTAGGAACTGTCAGAAGCTCTGGATCTTTTGGAATAGCAGGTGGACTTGTTAGCGAATCATCTGCTAAGTTCAGTGGTTCTGCTAGAGTTGGTCAAGATGCCAATATATTAGGTCCTGTCAAAACATCAGGATCCTTCAAGGTTGGTGGGGATCTTACTGGAAGCAGCGATGTCAAATTCTCTGGATCAGCAAGGATTGATGGAGAAACAACAGTTCAAGGTTTTACAAAAGCATCTGGATCACTTAAAGTAGGTAAGAGTCTTCAATCCAATGAAGGATTTAAAACTTCAGGATCTGTTGGAGTTGGTGGTAATCTCTTATCTCAAAAGGATGTTACCGTAGTAGGCGCTGCTAACGTTAAAGGAAACTTAGTTGGAGAAAATGTTCTTCTAGGTTTTAGAGGTTGGAGAAGATGGATTAACATGAGACCTTTTGGTGGAAGACACCTCTACAAAGTTGGTGGAAGTTTATTTGCTAAAAATAGTGTAGATGTTAAGAGAACCTCAGTTGCAGGTGATGTTAAAGGATACGACGTATACATTGGTCGTCGATCAGAGGTTGGTGGAAAGATCTATTATGTTAATTCTTTGAGAGTTAAACGCAGTGCAAAATTAACTGGAGAACCAATTCAAATCAATGCTGAAGAATTAAAACTTTAATTTCCACATCTCTTCTTTTTCTTTTCTTTCTAAACAAAATATTCTTTAATCTCTATTGCATCCTTCGTATGATAATCCATGTTAGGTAAACTAGGATCTGCTCTTAACACAGCTATTTCAAAGATACTTAGAGGTGGTCCTCCGGACAAAGAGCAAATTCGTGAACTAAAAAACGCAATGTTAAAAGCATTATTAGAAGCTGATGTTCAATTTGATTTAGCTGCTGAAGTAGTTAATGAAGTAGAACGTAAATCTTTGGAAAAGGATCTTCCAGACGGTTTATCACGCAAGAAAAGCGTTCTATCTATTATTCATGATGAGCTTACTAAGTTTCTAGGTACAAAATTCTATCCTCTAACATTACATCCAGACAAACCAACTTTACTAATGCTGGTTGGTATTCAAGGTTCAGGAAAAACAACTACAACTGCAAAACTTGCAAAATACATCCAGAAAAGAGGTAAGAAAGTCGCTGTTGTTACAGTAGACAATTTCAGACCAGGTGCATATGAGCAACTACAACAACTATGTTCAAGTATCAAAGTTCCAGTATATAGTGATCCTGATAACAAAAATACAGTAAAAATAGCTTCAGATGGTATTAAGAAGTTTTTAGATGAAAAATACAACGCAATCATTATTGATACTGCAGGACGTCACAAAGAGGAAAAAGCTCTTCTTAAAGAAATGAAAGAACTTAATGAAAAAGCAAAACCAGATGAAATTATACTTGTTGTAGATGGAAATCTTGGTCAAGCAGCTCATGATCAAGCATCTGCTTTTGCCGCAGCAACCAAAATAGGATCAGTTATTGTAACAAAAATGGATGGTTCAGCCAAAGGTGGAGGTAGTCTCTCTGCTGCTGCAGCAGTAAAGGTTCCAATTAAATTCATTGCTGATGGTGAGGACATAGATTCTTTGGAAGAATTCAACCCCACTTCCTTCGTAGGAAGGCTTATTGGAGTAGGGGATTTAGAAGGGCTTATCAAAGAAGTACGAGATATGGAAGATCTTCCCTCAAAGGAAGAAGCAATGAGTATGTTAAGTGGAAAAATCTCCTACAGACAGATGATGGAATTACTTGATACATTCAGTTCTTCAGGATCAATGAAGAGAATGATGTCAATGATTCCAGGTTTAGGTATGACTGTCGATGAAGATATGCTCAATGTCTCAAAGGATCATATGAAGAAATTCAAAGTTATTATGACATCCATGACTAATGAAGAACTTGATAGCAAAACCAAGTTAAGTAGTTCTAGAGTTCAAAGAATTGCTAAAGGCAGCGGTAGAGCTGTCTCAGAAGTTAGGGAACTGATTGCTCAACACAAAATGATGACCAATCTTGTAAAGCGTATGCGTAAAGGAAGGCGTGGAGGAATGCAAATTCCAGGAATACCCCCAGGATTACTTGAACAATAAGCTATCACTAAAGGTGAAATCGCATGTCACAACTTTTTTTTATTTTAAATGCTCCCCCTTTATCCTTTACTAAAACTAGTTTATATGAAAGAAAAACAAAATTAAATGATTCTGCACCTTTTATTAAATCGATAGCAGATTCCTTTTTTCTGTCTAATCAGTTTAGAAAAAATCTCTTTCTCTATTATTGTACAAGCTTTCAAGGAAAACCATATGTTATCACTTTTGATGGAAGTAAATTGAGATACCTTGGCCCCAGTTTCTTTTCAGCAGCTCATTTATTACTTAGAGCAAAATATCACTTAATTAATCCCAACTCTCAAAGTGGAAAACTCACTCCGGGGTTATCAGTTCTAGAACAAAATAGTGATTGGATTTTTGAAAAACACAAAAATGATAAAATAGTGCTTGTTGTTTCATCCTCTGAGGATAAAGAAGAATTTTCAGAAGAAAAAGCTAGAAAGAACAATGTTTTTGCGTATGGTTTCGAAAAACTACCTTTATCAACCAAGTCAGAGACAATGCATTTAAGACAGCTAGAAGTTGACGAACAAGTAATTTTAACAAATTATCTTCTGGAGAGTGCCTGACAAAATGACTATGTACGAAAAAGCAATGAAAATATTGGAATCATATTCTATTTGCGATTTTTGCCTGGGGAGACAGTTTTCAAATGTGTCAACTGGAACAACAAATAAGCATAGAGGTTCAGTAATAAAGGATTTCTTAGCATTATCTCTTTCAAATAATGCGACGGAAAACTCCCTATCAAAGCTCCAAATCCTATCAAAATCAGATAATAAGCTAGCAAGGAACACTCTAAAGAAAAAGGGGATCATATCAAAGAGCTCAAAAGAGTGTTATATTTGTCAGAATACTCTAGCTGAGAAAACTGAAAATATTTTTCAAACAATCTTACCAGAAGTTGAAAATTATGAATTCGAAACTTTTCTAATAGGGACCTCACTACCTAAAGAGTTCTTGGAAAGAGAGAGAATTCTGAAAGAAGAATTTGATTTAACTCAAACAGAATATCTGAAACAAGAATTTAATCGATTGATAGGGGGCAAAGTTGGGGAACAGCTTTCAAAGGAAACCGACTTTCAATCTCCAGAAATTGTCATTGAAACAAGTCCTTTAACTTCTACTATTAATCTCAAAATCAAACCTCTGTATATCTATGGGAGATATCGTAAGTATATCAGAACTCTACCTCAAACTCGTTGGCCTTGTTGGAAATGCAAAGGAAGAGGATGCGAAGAATGCAACCATACAGGAAAAAAATACCAAGAATCAGTAGAAGAACTTGCAGAATATGAAGCTCTTAGAATAACAAATGGATTTAAAGGAGTACTGCATGGGGCAGGAAGAGAAGATATAGATGCTTTGATGTTGGGAACAGGGAGACCTTTTGTTCTTGAAATAATCGATCCAAAAGTTCGAACTATAGATTTGCAAGAACTTGAAAAGAATACTAATCAATATGGAAAAGGAAAGATAGATGTTTCAAAATACAGATGGTCTTCAAAAAATGAGTTGAGAGATTTAAAAAGCGCAGCAGAGAGAACCAAGAAGAAGTATAAAGCTCTTGTTGTTTTTGAAAATGTCATTTCTGAAGAGAAAATTATTGAAATTGAAGAATTCTTTCAAAACCGACCAATAGATCAACGAACCCCTCAAAGAGTATCTCATAGAAGAGCAGACTTAATCAGAAAAAAAATAACATTTTCCATTAAATGCACAAGAATCGATGAAACCCATATTGAAGCCGTAATAACTTGTGATGGTGGTTGTTATGTTAAAGAATTGATTTCAGGAGATAATGATAGGACCAAGCCGAGTATAGCGGAAATTACTGGAATTAAAGCCAAATGTAAAGAACTGGATGTTATCGAGATTCAAGATGATTCAAATAAGGCTTGAATAAACCCATTAGTTTTGAAGTTTAGTTCTACTATCACCAGAACGGATAACGAAAAGATTAAAAGTTACATCGAGGGAATTTGCTCACTTGTGTATTATGACATAAAGGTGTAAAGTATGCGAAAATCCAAAGGTTATCGTGCCAGAACAAGACATCTCATGAGAAAGCATGTAAGAGATAAAGGTATTCGACCTTTAGACTATCTATTGCGAGATTTCAACGAAGGCGACATAGTCGATATTATTATTGATTCAGGTGAACATAGAGGAATGCCTCATAAAAGATATCAAGGTAAAACTGGAGAGATTACAAAAAAGCAAGGAAAAGCTTTCATTGTTTTAATAAGACAAGGAAAAGCTTGGAAGCAAATTATCTGTGCAAAAGAACACTTACGCTTAAGTCGTTCTGTTATTCAACAAGAAAATTAATGAAGTGATTTTATGCCTAAACATGGTCTCGATAAAAAACCATTAACAATTTCTGAAGCTATGCGTATTTTACAGGAAAGAAGTGAAGAATCAGAACTTTCCTACTGGCAAAGAGTTGCATTTGAGCATGCTATGCAAAATGCTAGAATTGAACCTGAAGAATCTAGAAAAATCGTTGCGAGGTTAATGAAAAAATACAAACTTTCTGAACTATCTGCATATACAATTGCAAATATACTCCCTCCATCTACAGAAGAATTGAAGGATTTGCTCTCAAAAGAACCTCAAATGCTCACAGATTCTGATATCAATGAAATCTTTGATATAATTAAGCCATTTATCGATAGAGAACCCAAAGCTCTATAAGAACACAAAATGGGATTAATACCAAGAAAGCAAAAAGTTTTTTTGATTCCTACTTATTTACACACGTTATGAAACTTGGTTAGGCTTGCAGAGGCTACCTAACCGTCGTTTGAGTGGATCCCCTACGCGTGCGACGAGGGGAAAGGATCTAGAGGAAGGAGAGTACCTTGGAGGGAAGCAATATTTTTGGCAGCATTGAGGTGAGTATTAACTTGTTGACTACACTTGGTACAAGGAGCAACATCGTACTGACCTTTTTGACGAGTGAGAGAACCACCACACCTATGATGAATGGTGCTAGTATGATAGGGATTGATCGTTTCTAACTTCACGTTATATCCTAGCTTGAGAGAAGCTAACCAGACAGCTTTTTTGTAAATAAACAAATTGTCAGGCATGGTGTAGATTGCTTTCGCTAAGGCACCTTTAGTACCTGTAGGGTCAGCTGTTAAGCGTTCAATTTTGAGAACTTTACACTGCTTCTTCACCAACACTGCTGCAAGAAAATGTGGAAGGAGACGGGTGATCTCACGAAGAATTCTTCTGCGACGAATATAGACACGATTGAGTTCCCCCTTAAGTTTACAACTTCCGTAAGTATCACGCTCCTTTCGTTTTCTAAGATATCCTCGGTTAAGTTCGTCAATTACCTTCGTACTGAGATGGTCATAATGTGTGGCTAAAGCTAGTAAATCTGGAGGAAGATCTACTAAGGTGTTAAAAGCAACCATATATTGTCCTAAGCGGTTAATATCAATTCCAATGATAGAAGTTTTTTTAGAAGGAATTTGCGAAAGATAATGGTGAAGAAGCATAGATGAGTAGAAACAAGCAGGTATTCCTTCTAAAACTACATCCACACAAGGTTTGAAACTAGGAGCTTTACCGCTACTTACCTGAAAGACCTTGATATGAGCACCATTATTGAGATACTCTAGTACTTTCGGAGGGAAGTGAACTTGAGCTGTTAATCGCTGTTTTCCTTTCCTTGGAAAACCAAATTCTGTCCATCCTTGCTTCTTGAATTGTTCTGTTAATTCTTGTGCATTCCCTTCTCGAATGATAACATAATCCTTTTTTATTAATAATTTAATGGGTAATCTTCCTTTCTTTTTACGTTTAAATGGTGGGGGAACAATATTAGCTATAGGGAGAGCCTTGATTAACTGAGGGACACTCTGCATGTAATGATCAAAGAGTGTGAAAACAATAATCAGTCTTACTGCTGAGAAGAGTTTTCGGGAAGGCTTGCCTATAATTGTCGCTAGTTGTTCTGCGAGTTCTTTGAGACTTTTCCATCGAGAAGTTTGATGGCTATTTATCCATGAAGTGAGAAAAGGTACTACGGTATTCTGTTCCTTCTTTAATAGTTGGAGTTTTTTCAGAAATGCTTTCTGATTTTTAGTAAGCTGTGGGATGAGAGAAAATTCGTGTTTGTAGTAAAACAGAGTATCATCAAGAGCTTGGAGGATGTCAGTTTGTGTCGAAAAAGGAAGGGAGTCGTTGAATTGTAGGAAGTCAGTAAAGTAGGTGTTTTTGTGTTTCTTTCTCCAATAGGAGTCAGTTTGGAATCTAGAACTTGTAAGAAGATTGATTATATATCTTCTTTTTACTCCCCAATAGTTTTCTAAACTTCGCTCAGAATAAGGAGATCTACCGAAAATCACCCATTCTATCAACTGTTGAGGTTTTTTTGCTAGAAAACTGAGTAACCCTTGTACTTTCTTTTCCTTATCTATCTTTCCTTTGATAGCTATGTATAACCAGTGGAAAGCGCTTTGTGCAATATTAGGACTCTTCCCTACTGTTTTGCAGAGTTGTCGAGTGAAGAACCTTTCCTTCGGATTAGTTCTATATAATTCTATAGCTTTCTTAACTACTTGAGGGGTGAGTAATAGATGCTGCTGTTCTTCTAATTCCATTATTCTTTGATTAATATCTTCTCTGTGGGATTGGTTTACACACTTCAGTATAACTTGATAGCTTCTCATCACTGTCTTCAAGCTAGTTCTAGTAGAAGTTTGTGATTTGAAAGTTGTTTGTGTACCCAATTGTCTCAAATGTATATTCACAGAATGTTATTTAAACTCGGGAAAAAACATCCAGAGTAGAAAGAGGTTGAAAAAGAGTGAAATATCCTCTTAGTATAGCTTTAAGAAATGACTTTATAAGAAAAAGATTTAAACATTAAAACAAAAAAATCTAATCATAGAGAGAGAAGTATCATGGTAAACAATCAACGTTCTGGATCAAATAAACGTCCTGAAAAATCCTCTGAAAGTGAGGATTTCATTATTGGTCCCGTTACTCGTGTTAAACATACAAAGAAAAATGAATCACGAATTCTAGTCCTTGACTATTTACCAGAAGGTAAAGGATTTGGTCAAACAAAGCAAAGGGAACCAACTATTCAAGGCATTGGTACAACATGGTTTAGTTTACTCGATATGGTTGTTGACAAAAAGGGTAGTTATCTTCAGTTCACTGAATTACCCTTACCAAAAATCAGTGAGGAAACTCCAATTAAACAAATCAAAAGGAGAATTACTATAAACGATTTAACCAATACTGGATATGAATCGCTAGAAGAAGCCGTTCTCAAAATTATTAACAAAAATGAAAAGAGATTTGTTTCATTTTTCAATAAAGCTCAACCCATTACTAACCGTATTCACTCTCTTCAATTAGTGCCTGGTATTGGAAAGAAGTTAATGTGGGAGATATTGCAATCAAGAAAAAGTATGCCTTTTGTCTCGTTTAGCGATATTGAAGAAAGAGTAAAGATCTCTGATATAAGAAAAATGGTTCTCAACAGAATTATGCAAGAATTAGAAGGAGACGAGAAACATAGGTTATTTACTGCATCCGCAGATTCTGGACAAAAAAGGTAACATCAAAAATGGTTTGATTAATGGATTGCTGGACCTCCTCTTTTGAATTAAGAAAGCATGTTTTTGATAGTTTAAAAGAATTGAATATTACTCCCTCAAGTCAAAGAGGTCAGAATTTTCTTATTGATTCAAAAATAATTAATTTTCAAGTAAATCAAGCAGATATACAATCGAAGGATGTGATACTTGAAATAGGTGGGGGGATAGGGAACTTGTCTAAATGCTTAGCTAGTAGAGCTAAAAAGTTGATTATTATTGAACAGGATAAAAGAATGGCTAATTTTTTAACTAGTTTTCTAAAGGATTTTACAAATGTAGAAATAATTCAAGGAGATGCAGTTAAAGTTGATCTTCCTAGATTTAACAAATGTATCTCTAATCTCCCCTATCAAATATCCTCACCAATTACATTTAAACTTCTAGAGCACACTTTTGATTTAGCTGTTCTCATGTATCAGAGAGAGTTTGCAGACAGATTTTTTGCCAAACCTGGGACCAAGGATTATTCAAGAATTTCAGTTATGATAAATTCAAAAGCAAATTGTAAGAATCTTAAAACAGTTAAACCAACTTCATTCTATCCTCAACCCAAGATTTTCTCATCAATAGTTTCCATAACAAGAAAAGAAGAAGTAAACATAGAGAATTACGACAGTTTTTCTGCTTTTGTGAGATTGCTGTTTACTAATAAGAAAAAGACAGTTAGAACTATTTTGCTGAATATAATTAAAAGAATGGAAAAGCGAGATTTAGCTGTTGAAAGAAGCATTCTAGATTCTCTTCAATTTATGGATAGACGAGTTTTTACAATGTCTCTAGAAGAACTTGTGCAATTCCATAAACATATTAAAAAAAGGATTGGTGAAGAACTTTGGTTAAATATAATTTCCCCAAATATGAAGTAGAACTAGAATTAGATGACGATGTCTACTTTCCAGCTGAAGATACATTTTTCTTATTAGATTTGGTAGATATACCAAACGACACAAAGAAAATTGTAGAAATAGGTAGTGGATCGGGGATAATTTCTATTGTACTTGCTAAGAATAATCCTGAAATACAATTTCTAATATCGGATATCTCCTTTAGTGCCACAAAAGCAATAAAGCAAAATCTAAGGCTAAACAATATTGGTAACCTAGTTGATATTGTATGTATGGATAAACTTGAAGCAATTCATAATCTCAAATCAGATATTATCATCTGGAATCCACCATACTTACCTGATGGAGAGGAAGAAGATACTATGTCCCCTTTAAACAAGCTCATGCTAGTCGGAGGAAAAAAAGGATATGAAGAGACATTTACTATGCTGGATTCTTTGCAAAAAAACAAGATTAGTACCATTTTTTATACAATATTTTCCTCTCTTAGCTGGTCTGATGAGGATATTCAAGACTTAAAAAAAGAAGGAATGAATTTAGAAATAAAAAATCAACTATCCCTATTCTTTGAGAAACTATATTTAGTAAAAATCGATTTTTGTGAAAGAAATGAAAAACTATGAAATAAATTTCAAACAAGATGTAATCTTAGTTGAACCTAGAATTGGGGGCAATATAGGTGCAATTGCAAGGCTATGTAATAACTTCGGTATTAATAGATTAGTTTTGATTGCACCTCAAGTTGATCACTTAGATGGGGATGCGAGAAAGAGGGCTAAACACTCAATTAAATACTTGGAAGATGCAGAAATTGTCAGTTCTTTAGAAGAAATTAAACAAAACTATTCATTTCTAATTGGAACTTCAGCAAAAGCAGGTTTGAACTATAATGTGTTTAGACAACCGTCATTTCCATGGAATCTTAGTGAGATTCAAAATGTTTCCCAAGGCATCATTGGAATTGTTTTTGGTAGAGAGGACAGAGGTTTGTCAAATGAAGAATTACGTTTATGCGATATTTTGGTCAATATTCCAGTACCAGGTGAACATAGGGTCATGAACATCTCTCAAGCTGTTGCGATCATATTATATGAAATATGGAAGGAACTATCACAAACTGAAAAGAGAATTGCAGAAGAAAGAACATCAACTAGTGTAGAAAGAAAGATTCTATTTGATTTGGTTCAAGAGTTAATTGATTTGATTCATTATGAAGATTACAGAAAACCAATTGCTTTTCATAGTTTTACAACTGTTATTAACAGAAGTTTCTCAACTAGTGAAGAGATTCATTCGTTAATAGGTATTTTCAAAACTATTCTTCAACAGCTGAAAGAAACAAAAGGAAGAGATTAGTATGAAACAGAAGGATATTGAAATGCTTCTTTCTCAGGTACAAACATTTCAGAAACCTAAAATTGAATTAGAACAATACCAAACTCCACCACGCATTGCAGCTTTGATTCTCTGGAGAGCTTACCAGCTTGGACACATAGAAAACAAAACTGTTGGAGATTTTTGTTGTGGAACTGGAATGTTTGGAATAGGTGCTAAACAATTAGGTGCAAAAGAAGTAAGTGGCTTGGAAATTGATAAGGATGCATTAGAAATTGCCAAACAAAATGCAGTTAAATTGGATGTGGATGTAAGGTTTATAGAAGAAGATGTAAGAAGCACCAAACTACGATTTGATACAGTTTTGATGAACAGTCCTTTTGGTGTTCAAGGAGGGATCAAAGATCAAGAATTCTTACTATCCGCTCTAAATGCATCTGATGTAACCTATTCAATTCATCTCTACCAAGAAAAGAATATCGAGTTTTTGAAAAAATTTGTAGAGAATCATAACAAAGAAGTAAAAGAGATAATAAAGGCAGAATTTGAAATACCTAAAATCTATAGTTTTCATACAAAAAGACAACATATCATTAAAGTTGCAATAGTGCAAAGCAAATGAAAAATTACTCTTTCAGATTTTCTTTGAGTAATCTTCTTCTATAAATGGAGTATTTCTTTTCCTTTTCTATAGAAAAACGAGCAGGTTGAGGTGAAATAACTTTTCCTTTACAAATTGGGCATGATTTATCATTCAATGTGTAAGCTTTGCATTTGGAACAGAAAAAGATTGATTTAGTCATTAAAATCTCTCTCTATTTTGATTCAACAACCTTAACTGAAGCATTATAATCTAATAAAGAATCTTCAATTGTAGAGATTACTTTAGACATCAATTCTTCTGCTAATTCATAATCTCTTGCAGAAATAGCAAACCTGTACATTGGGGCACCTCTAACATATACATTCATATCAAGCTCTTCATCCCCTGCTTCAATTTCATCTCGAGATTTACTTGCTTTTTTAAGAGCATCCCTAATTATATTGACACCATTTCCTTCCCAGCAAATGATTTCTAAATCTCTGGAAATCTCTACTTTGGGGATAGTTAAATTCTTCTTTGCTATATCTGTTAGAATGGTAGCCCACTCTTCAGATACACCAGCTTCAGAGAAAACACTTTCTCCACCGAATAAAGATTCTTCAAAAGCGTGATGAAGACTACCATAATAATCAGTACATAGATCTTCCACTTCAGCTCGAGCTGTTTCAAAACTTATTTTCTTCTTTTTTGCTCCCATTTCTAGAAGTGTTATAGCTGTTTTGTATTTTTTAGTTTCTTCAACTTTCTTTCTTTTTAATCCATCAGAAACTCTTTTGACGCTAATATCAATCTGATGTTCTTTGACTCGCATAACCCTTCCAACAACTTTCTTCCCTAACCTCATTACATTACGAATGTTCCTTACCCAGGTGGAACTAACTTCAGAAACATGGCAATATGCTTGTAAATCTTCATATTCATCTAAATCAACATAAACTCCGTGATCAAATATACTCTTTACTGTACCAATTACTAAATCACCAGTTTCTGGAAGGTTTCTTCTACTCATATAGACCAGTATCCTATCTATACTGTTTATTTAAAAAGTTACTTTCTTAACACCTAATTTCGCAACCTACTTAAATAAATATCAGTAGATAGTTGATTGTGAAAAAAAATATCCGGACCATAGGTATAGATGATGCAGCCTTTAGCAGAGAAAAATCCACTGAAACCTTTGTTTTTGGTGTTGTTGTAAGAGGGAATAATTTAGTGGAAGGTGTTTTAAGAACAAAAATACTGGTGGATGGTTTGGATGCAACGGAAAAAATAATTGAAATGATAAATAGAAGTAAATTCCAAAACCAAATAAAAGCCATAGTTTTAGGTAGTGCAACAATAGCAGCTTTTAACATTATTAATATGGTTGAAATTTTTCAAAAGACAGCAATTCCAATTATATCGATATTACATAAGCTTCCAGACAATGCTGAAGTAAAGAAAGCTCTTGTTCATCTTCCAGATTGGGAGAAACGTTTTGAGATTCTTATGTCTAATCCAGCTTTAGAGAAGATTGAATTCATCAACGTAAGCGGAAGAGCATGTAAGATTTATGTACAGTATTTAGGTTTCAAAGATACTAATGAGATAAAAAATCTGTTAAAAAACACATGTTATACTAGTTGTATTCCTGAAAGCCTCAGGTTTGCAGATATGATTGGTCAAAGTTTTAAGGATTATATGATGTGAAAGATATTATTCATTTAACCCAAGATTATTGCAAAGATCAATTACTAAATCTGTAAAAGCCTTTGCACATAATTCCCTTTCATCTTTTTCTAATAGATGCTTGTTAATTGTAATACTTTTTGATAAAATAGAGATCATCTCTGTAATAAAAGTAGGATTCTTCAAATAAGAAAAAGCTACAAATGCCTCAACGGCATCACCCAAATCTCCTGCATTCTTTCTTGTACCTACAAACTTCCTTAAAGGAGAATTTCTACAGGCTTGTGCAAGGCATTTGTCCCAAACCTTTACTCCCTCTAATTCATTAGTGACATTGTATACAGCTGCATTATAGATAAAATTTACAATTGAATCACCAAATCTAGCTAGTTTATTATTCAAAAGCAGTGTATTCCAACCTTGAGAAGGGTCAAAAGATGAGGTCATAGGAATTCAACTTACTCAATTTTCGCTTTGCATAAATCAACAAATTCCTTTGATTGTTGCTCTAATCGCTCTAATGCGGAATTTATAGAAACAACAGGATCTCCAGTTTTCTTCTTCATTTTTACTTGGAAAACTACAGATTCATAAAAAGATTCATCACGCCAATAGCCAGCAAAGTCCACTTCAGTGTCCTTTAGTAGTTCTTCACGGAGGAGATTGAATAAAGTGTGAGGATCAGTAGCTCTGATATTGAATTTGATATAACCTTTTTCTTGTTTTAAGATGTTAATTTGCATTTTATTGCCTCTGAAGTTTGTTTTAATACTTGATTTAAATATTTTACCAGTCTGGACTGTTTTTATTCCCTAAATAAAACCCTCTCTAACTCCGCATCTTTATCTCTAGAAGACAGATATTCTGTTTGTGTAGATTCTTTTGATAATTTCTCAACCAATTCCCTTATAGATTTCTCAGGATTGTAGTTTATTGAAATAGTGTTTTTCTGTTGTTTGAAATATTCCAGCTCCAACCCTTTATCAAGAACAAACGAGGGAGAAAGATTTGTACAATAGCTAACTGTAGCTAAGATTCTTTTCATTACCTGTGTTCTAACACCTAAAGGAGTTTCCTGAATTAAATCGTGCATTGAGGACAAAATTTTCTGTACTTCCTGCATACTTGCTTTTGAAACTAGATCCTGATCTTTTACTGTGGACTGGACATCTAAGTGGTTTAAGACTGTACTTATGCTTTGGAGTGAAATTATTTTAGAACCTATTTGTTGTATTAGCTTTAAATTATGAACATAAAAACCATCACTGTTAAGGATTGAAGATTGGTTAAACATCTTTGCGAGACTTTTAACAATAAGAGCTGATTGATTGATCGTTTCTCTTTCTCCAAAAAGAGAAACCTTGGATTTTCCTTTTCGATAAGTAAAAACAAATTCTACATATCGTAATGAATCTGAAAGTAACTCAAGAAAATATTCTAAGAGTTCTTTCTTAACAATAGAAACATAAATTTCTTTCATGGTTGTTTTTGCCAAACCAATCACCAATCTAATACTATAATCCCTTTCTATGTTTTGAATGCTAATTTTCCACTTCCATAATCAATGGTAGTTTTTCTTTTCTCAAAATATGCGCATTCTTTGCATTTCAATTTATCTCTCCCAATTTTTTCCAATTGAGATCCACATCTTGAACAACTAGCTAAAATAACCCCTAGTTGTGAACCTATTAAAGTTCCTTGTAAGGGGATTGTTTTATCATCTATAACTTTAGCCCTTACAATATCTGCCAAACACACGGCTTCATCTACTGTATCAAGATATTCCCTTGAAATTTGGGAAACATGTATAACCATTGTATATGTTGGATAAACTTCCTTATTTTTAACATAATGTATAGAAACAGTAATCATTTGTAGAGATGCATTTACAACACCACCAATTACTATGTCTCCTTCTTTTGGAATAACGGCAGCTGTTGGTTTTGACATTACTGATATTTCGTGCTTTTCAATATTGATGCTAACTTTTCCTGCGACAGCTGCATAGATATTATTACCTTCAGTATAAGTTCCGTATCCTCCTATAAATTCCTCTGTAACAGCTAAGCGGGTTCCTGGAAAAACAAGTTCTCCAGCCTCCTTTGTTCTATCAAAAATGTCTAATGTCATTCAATGTCACATCTGTCTTTTAATAATGAAAATTATATTGAGTAAAATATCTTTCCATTACTAACAAACTTATCAAATTTGGTGAAATTTGGTTATCCTACCACCTCTAACCTTCCTCTCCAAAACAAAAACTATTTAACTTAACTGGTTTTCTTTTCGTTGATGGCAACACCAGAGTTTGGTACAATCAGTGCTACTAGAATGGAGCTCTTGAATACTAGATCAAGAATTAAGTTAGCTCAGAAAGGACATGATCTTCTCAAAGAGAAGATGGATGCTTTAGTTATCGAATTGTATGCCATCAAAGATGAAGTAAGAGATGCTCGAAAGCAGGTAGAAGAAGAGTTAATGATTGCTTATCAATCTCTTGCAAAAGCAGAAATGATCGTAGGTCCAGATAAGATTAGAGATCTTGCTCAATATGCTCCTGCTGTATTAGAGATAACACCACAAACTGTAAGCATCATGGGGGTTAGATCTCCAAAATTCATAGTTAATGAGATTCAAAAAGAAGGAGAAGATGTTTTCTATGGATTAACCAGCTCCAGCGCACAACTAGATAGGTCTATAGTATATTTTCGCAAATCATTAAGAACATTGATGATTATTGCAGAGAAGATGACTTTACTTGAAAAATTAGCAGTTGAGATAAATAAAACAAAAAGAAGGGTTAATGCTCTTAATTATATCCTAATACCAAAATTACTAACAACAGCAAAATTCATAGCTAGTACACTTGAAGAACAAGAGAGAGAAACATTTTCAAGATTGAAAAGAGTAAAAGCAATTTTAGAAGCTAAGAAACAGTGAAAAAATCGCTTATTTGAAGTGAATGCACTTTTTCGTCAAAATAGACAATATTTTCGAGATAATATCTTCCTTTTTTAATTGGACACTTTGATAGAGTTTATTAAGTATAATCTGATAATTTAATAGACAGAGAAATACATTAAGGTATTATACAATAATAAAATCAGAGGCAAGGATATGTCGCTTATAGATTGGTTTGAGAATTTACCTCCACAAAGTTTAACTGATTCAGGAGTGAAGCTGTTAATTTATCTTTTAATTATCTTCACATTTCTAAGTGCACTCGTAGTGTTTATAACAACTAGAGTATATCGAAAGAAAGATTCTCCTTCTCTCCTAGATTTAGATATGGATTCAGATCTACCAACTCCCACCGATATTCCTCCTTCAGAACGAATTGCAATTCTAAAAATTGAGAAATCGAAGTTCGAAGCTGCTCAACAAGCATTGTCTAACGCTCATAGGAAGAAGGAAATTAGTGAATCAATATTTGGTAGACTGTCAGTAAGATACGCATCTGATGTTAAGAAAATTGAAGATGAAATTGAGAAGACATCTAGAGAAGCTGAAGTTTCTCAACTTGAGCAAGAACTAAAGAAGATGCAGGGAGATTACTTAAGTAAAATTAAGGGTGAAGAGAAAATTGATGTCCCTTCAGCAATCCCAGCAACTGCACCTCCAGCTCCTCCAGTAACTGCCCCCGTCGCTAAACCAGCTAAACCTGCTAAAGTTAAGAAGAGGAAAAAAGGAAAAGCTGTCGCAACACCTCCAGCACCACCAACACCCGGTACAGCAGCTCCCCCACCACCACCAACAGTGGGTAAGACACCACCACCAACAGCAATTCCAACTCCATCTTTACCAACACCACCAACAGGTGGAACTCCCGGTATTTCACCTTCAATTCCAGCACCAACAGTCCCAACTCCAAAACCACCAGGCGTAGCTGCTCCAGCAGCTGCTCCAGTAGCACCTCCAGCAGGAGGAGAAGGAGAAGGAGATCTGTTTGCTAAAAGTACATCAATAGCAGCTCTACGAAAAGAGATGTTAAAAGAATTAGACAGATTGAAGAAGTTCATGAGTGAACAGCAATAAAATTTGCGAAGGTAATATTCTCGTCTAAAAAGGAATGGAAATAGAAAATATTTCATTTCTTCCTATTTTTATTTATATCAAAGAGAGTAAAAAAGTTTTAATTTCATATAACTAGATTATTCTCAACTCCAATTAGCACAGGTAAATAAATCATGAATTCTAAAGATTCAAAGGTTTCAGAGCAAGAAAAAAGTAAATTTCTTGCTGCTCAAAAAGCAGCAAAAGAGTTCATTTTTGATGGATTTGTTGTGGGTGTAGGAACCGGTTCAACTGTAAAGCATTTTGTTCAACAATTAGGGGAACTAGTTGACAAAGATGAATTAGAAATAATCACTATCCCCTCTTCTTCAGAAACACATCTTGAGCTTGTAAAAGCTGGATTGCCTGTTTCAACTCTGCTTGAATATCCTGAGATAAATATCTATGTGGATGGAGCCGATATAATTACTAGAGATTATGTGTTGATTAAGGGAGGAGGAGGCGCTTTAACTGTTGAAAAAATCATGGCTAGAGCTTCTGAAGAATTCTTAGTAATTGCAGATAGTTCAAAATATCCAAGAGATCTTCTAAGTTATCCTGTTCCTGTGGAAATCATAAAACAGGCAATTATAACCGTGCTTCAGCCAATATTTAATCTAGGAGGAGAACTTCAATTGCGTTATGGTTCTGGAAAGAAAGGACCCGTCATAACTGATAATGGAAATATTATTGGTGACATAACCTTTAGACAAAAGTATGATCCTTTCGACATGGAAATGAAGTTGAATAATATTGCAGGAATTGTAGAAAACGGTTTGTTTCCCTCTGATGCAGATAAAATCATTATTGGTCAAAAAAATAGTGCAAAGTTGATAAAAAAGAGTTGATGAATTACAACATTGCTGAAATAGTATCACCTTTGTGGTGAGCTTCCATGAGTAATTTACCTATTTCAGTGTTTTTTGCAACACTTATTTCTCCGGTTTTACCAACTGTTAATTGAGTCAATGGGGACCCATTTACTGCTACAATTACATCTTTACCAATACAAACACTAGGAAATACAAGATTAAGTTTACCCTTAGAAGGATACATATCTATGATAAATTCCATTTCTTCTTGTTCACCAAACGATTTTACTGTTATAGATAATCCTAATTTCCCTTCTATCTCATCTATATTTCGACCTTCTTTTCCAATTACTCTAGGTTTATCTTTGTTGGAAACAAACAAAGTAAGGGAATTGGGTGGTTCGAATTCGTGAGTAAAATCATAAACTGAATATTTCTTGAGAACCTTTTGAATTTGAGATGAATTTACTATGATTGAGTTTCCAGTTTTAGAATGTTTTGAGCTGAGTTTCTTGAGTGGTGAAACAACAATTTGTTCTCCGAAAGTATAAATCTCATATTCTGCTTTATTTGAATGGAAATCTTTGACCTTAATTACTGGACGACTTAAATCTCTTTCAGTTAAACCAGAGGGTAATGAAACAGTGATTTCAAGAGTATAAACTTTAGATATCCACCCTTCTGAGATGAAGATTATTGTGTCTACAATTGACGGTATAATACCTAAATCAACTCTTCTAATAAATCTTTGAATGCCATCTATAGCTTGAGTTGCATGAACAACTCCAAGTAATCCGATGCCAGCTAATCTTAAGTCGGAGTATGTTTCAAAATCCTTTGTTTTGCGTAACTCATCATAGATTACATAATCAGGCCTCATTAAAAGAACCAAGTCTGCAGAAGCAGAAATATCTCCTTCAAAACCAGACATTTGTGTTATTCTATTATCAACTTGAAGATCTCTTGGATTTTCAAATGTTTTAACTATTTTATCTTTATCAGCATAATATTCTGCCATAGCTGTTGCAAACGTACTCTTTCCAGCTCCAGGAGGACCGGCTATAATTATACCTTCGGCTTGGGTTTCAATCCTATCAAGTAGTTTTGCATCCACCTTGTAATCCCTTAATGTCAGCTTTACAATAGGTCTAACAGCTGTTATTTCCATTGCATCACTAAAAGGAGGTCGAAGTATTACAATTCTAGTGTTTTTCAATTGAATTACAGTTGTACCAAACTTATCTGATTCTATAAAACTATCTTTTTCTCTAGATGCTCTTTCAATAACGTCTTTTGCCAATTCATCCAAGGTTTCAAGAGTTAGTATAGGCTCTTCATCAAGAGGTACTAATTGAAAATTACCAGGTAGCCCTCTTTTTGCCAAAGGTAGATTGTCCTCTCTCAGATGGATAGACATGGTATGTTCATCAAAGTAATCCTCTACAATCTTCCCAATACTTTTTGGTTCTTCTTTCATAAAAACTACTGCTAAACCTTCAGCTTTTCCTATTTCAGCCATTACACGATCTGATGTAACTAGAATTGCATCATACTCTGCTGCAAGTTCTCTAATTTGAGCATCTAACTCACCTATTGAAGCTCCTCTAATTTGGTTGTAAGTTGGTCGACTTCCATCGACAATCATACTAACACCTTGTTTTGCGCTGAAATCCCTCATTCGTTGTAATTCTTCTAAAGCGGTCATACCTGTTGTTTTTGCTTGATTAGCCATATTTTCAATTTCAGCTATAACAACACGTGAAAGAACAATAGATTCAATATCATCCTTTTCAGCTAGATATTTCAGAAACTGACCATTAATTATTGTTGAAGTATCTGGAACGTAATGCATAATAAAACCTTAACCATTAATATCTAATTTTGTGAATTCTAATTCACTTACACTATAATAGGAAACATCTCCTAAACTATCTATGACAGCGAAAATTAATTGCTTGCTAATCTCTTTTGCTTGTGAAACTATTAGATCAATTTCATCAATATCAAACAATACTCCTTCTGCCATTGTTACGACCAATGCTAAATGTTTAGCTTGATTTGGTGTTGCTCCTCTCTCATATAACTCAAAGTAGTTTCCATTTTCTACATGTTCTTTAACTACATAACCTCTGTTCCTCAAATCTTTGTATAACAAAAAACGAACCAAGAAATCTGGAATATTGTTTGAAAAATGTGCTACAACTTCTGATAAAGGTAAAGAAGTTTCCTTTTTATCTGGTATATCGATTTTCTTCCTTTCTAACAATAAAACAGTCTCATAAGGATTAAGCTTGATATACCCTGATTTGGTGTGTTTTCCAAACCAGCCTTGACTATAGACAGTATTACCTTCTTTATCATTTATCAAAGCGTATTTATCATAGAGTTTAGTAACGATAACCATTTTCCTAGTAATAGTGAAAAGGAGATAATATTAAAAATTGGTGTTGGAAGATTCATTAGATTTGATGAAACTAAAGAAACAATTGCAAACACTGTTGGAAGATAAACTTGATGGTGAGCTATTGGATAAATTGCCTTCAGGATACTCAATTATCGGTGATATAGCCGTATTCAGGCACATTAACCAAGAATTAAATGATTATAAACAAGACATAGGAGAGATTGTTATTTATGCCGATCCACAGGTTAATGTGGTTGTAGAGCAGTTTTCAACTAATTCAGTATATCGTAAACCTCAAATTATTCATCTTGCGGGTGAAAAAAGAACGATTACAAAACATAGAGAATATGATACAATATTCAATATTGATGTTTCAGAACTTACATTTTCACCAGGTAATAAGGGAGAAAGAATGTTCCTGATTAATTCGGTTCAAGACAATGAGGTTCTAGTAGACATGTTTGCTTGTATTGGAAATTTATCTCTACCTGTTATAGTTAATAATCCAACTGTAAAATGCTATGGTATTGAAATTAACGATGTAGCTTTCAAGTATCTAGTTGAAAATCTAAAAGAGAATCAAGTTGAAGATAGATATTTTCCATTACATGGAGATAATAGAAGTAAATCTCCTACAGATATTGCAACAAGAGTGTTGATGGGATACTTTGAAATTGATACAAGGCAGTTTCTTAGAGCAGTAGAAGCTATCAAGGAAAAAGGTTGGATACACTATCATAAACTAGTAGAAAGAGATAACATAAAGAAATCAAAGAAGAAAATACAGGAGTTGCTAAAAACCGCAAACTCTGAAATCAAATTGAATGATACAAGAATTGTAAAAAAATACTCACCAAGACTGAGTCATTTCTGTTTTGATTTACACGTTAAAAAATAACCATTTTTCTTGACTCTATTTTTGTTAAGTGCAGAAAAAGTTATATATACCCTTTACTAAAAGGTATATTTAGAATATATTGTTACAAGGAAGGAACTTATATGCAAAAAAGGACAAATAACTCTGAAGTTATCAAGAAAAAATACCTAAGGAAGTTATCAATTGAGCTAATTAAAAGAGGTGTTTCAAACAAACAAATCAAATCTGTACTTGATGAAATGGAAATTACATTAAAGGAATACATTTCTGAAAAGAAGCTGGGTAGTTTAGATGAATTAGAAAAAGCATTTGGTTCTGTTAAAGATTTTTGTGAAAATAATATATTAGAATATTCAAAAGAGGGATCTTTTGGCCAAATGGCTCATTTATCATTAATTGGTATTAGTTTCATAGCAATTATTACTCTAATCAGTGCAAGTTTCTTCCTCAGTCCATACAACTGGATCATAAGAGGGAGTTCAGCGATATTGATGGGGGTTTCAGCTGCAAATGTGGGAAGTGGGTTCATTGGAACTTTATTTGGTTTAAACATGTTTACTTGGATAATTTATCAACACATAAGGAAACGATTTTCCAAATACGACATTAGAGAAATTGTGAAGAAAGTCATTCTAGGTTTATACTGGTTTATCTTTCTTGTTTGGTTTGTTCAAGTTATCTTACCATATACTGTTTTTCCACAGATCATTGGTGACATGTGGAAACAAGGCATGAAATTTCTAATCATAGAAGGGATACTACGTTGGGTATTCCTTGGTGTATTTCTGCTTTTTACTGCAATTCTCTATACTATGAAATATAAGAAAACCAATCAAAATTTCATTAACAAAGAATACTTAATTGATAATTTAAAAATTGTTTTTATTTTCTTCATTCTTACAAGTTTTATCATTCCAAATCCAGGTATTGGAGTGATGGTAGTGTTTCTAGGTTTGTGTATTTTGCTTTTTGGGGAAACAACAGGAGAAACATGGTTTATAGGAATCTTAGCTATTTCACTGCAAGCAATTGCTCTGAGCACTAAAATGGATTATAATGTTCCTTATCCTATTTCCGGATTTGCCTCACCAATTGTATTTGGAATTAAACTATCATTTGATCATCAATTCGTAGAAAAAATTCAACTTTGCATCACTATCACAATTGTTTTAGCTGTTATATGGACAATTATCTGTGTAATTATCTTAAAGAAGAGAAAAAAAAGATTATTCCCAGTTTTTCAAATCCCAAATAAGAAGAAGATACTTCAATCAATCCTGCTCCTCAGCATAATTGGATTAGCTACTTTGGGATCACAACCCAAGCATACAATGGTTGCAACAGGTCATGATCATCATTTTATACCCCCCGAACCAAATCATGAGTTTTTAATTTATGAAGCAACATATATGATTCCAGCTAAAGGTAAGATTTACTTCTCAATTTTTACTGATGTAAATGTAACTTTTGATGAAATAGATTACTGGTCGCTTGAAGGGAATTGGACTGTTCAATGGGAGTACGGACCTCTTCATGGAGGAACGTTTGGTGATTTCTCGGAATTCGAGTATAGGATATCCAATGGAGTAATAGCCTTAGACTATCTGGAATTTGAAGCAAACGGTACCGGAATACTAGAAATATATTTCGAATGTGACCTAAAGACATTTGGTGGAATTCTTCCAAGTTTCAGTGTTGTTTGGGCACCTATAATTCCTTGGTTTCCTACTTGGGTGGAGATTGTGATAATAGGAGTAAATTTCTTATTAATCTTCTTTACTTGGGAAAAACCTACAAATAGGAAGAGCACTTCGAATAATAAAGAAGAACCAAAGGAGGAAACCTGAGTGACAGTCGATGAGCAAATTCAGGAAATGTTGAAAAAATGGAGAGCTCAACTTTCAAGAGGCATTCTTGAGTTGCTCATCCTTGTTCTTTTACAAAAAGAGAGATACGGGTGGGACATCCTGCAATTAATTCGTTCTTTATTACCTCAAACAGATCCCCCTTTAGCAGACGGTACAATTTACAATGTCTTAACTAGATTGAAAAAAAGAAGTTTAGTTTCTGTAAGAAACGAGATAGTTGACGGTAGAACTAGAAGATATTTCCAATTATCAGATAAAGGAAAAAAATTCCTCCAAGAAATGCTAAATGATTGGGATCAAGTTGGCATTTCATTCAATGAAGCCCAAGACATTAGTAAGAATTAAAGAAACTGAAATTTCTTAATTATAATAATTCTTATTAGCTGTTAAATCAGAATTTGATTGTATGCAAAAACAAGAAAAACCTACACCCTTTGATTTAAGACAAATTCGAGCTATTGCAGATTTTCAATATGGAAAAGGTGCAGGAGAAGTATTGTTTTCTGAAGATACTATGGTTGAAAGATCAAAAGGAACTAAAAGAATCAGATATATCTATAGAAATAATGAACGAATTTGCTCTTTTCGCGTACGTGATGGCTATTTGATACCCTCTATTCTAGGAGGAGAAATACTCCACAAAAATAATTTTGGTTTTAAAGTCATTATAAATGAAGATGCAGACCCATTTGTTAGAGATGGTAAAACAGTTTTTTCAAAACATGTCCTAGATATTGATGATGATATTTCTGCTAAAGATGAAGTTATTATAACAAACCAAAAAGGAGAATTCTTGGGTATTGGTACAGCTAAAATCTCCGGAAAATTAATTAAAGAAATGAAATCAGGGGTTGCTATAGCTACAAGAAAAGGGATAGGAAAAGAAAAATAATTACCTACTTACTTTTCAATCTAACAATTGCGCCTGCTAAATCTCCGTTTTCTTCTTCAAGTGCTTTCTGTGCTTCCTCTTTTGAAACACCTGCTTGAGCCATTACTAGTTCAACATCTGAATCAGTGTAATTTACTCCTGCAGCTACCCCTTCTTCAGTTCCTCTAGGTCTATCTGTTCCTGGTCCTACTATCTGAAAAGTATCTGATTCCATCATACCAGGTACAAATGCTTTCATAACAGTTGTTGGATAAATCACTGTTTCTTTGTCAGCAAAACGAATTATGACCTCTTCAACACCTTCTAGTTCTATTTGTCTCATTCTTGCTTGCATTCTCTTTGCATCACGAGGAGACATAGGTCTTCTTCCACTCATATTAATCACTCTTACCTAATCGTTTGTTTTTTTATATTCTTCTATCTTTTCATCAAACACTTCTTCTTTAGGTGCTCTGTTCTTGAGGAAAATTCTTCCTACCCAAGCAATGAATAATAATGCTATTGAAATTATTATAAAAACAGTTATAGCTAAACCGAGATAGGCGTCAAACAATCTATCTTCCCAAATAATAGGCATGATGATTGTCCAAAATAAAAGAAATCCAATAATTGACAGTGACCCGAAAATCATCACTAAACCAATTATTTTATCATTCATAGAAATAATCTCCAACAGAAAAAAGAAAGAACAATCTTAAAGACTTTTCCCATTACATTTCAATATCAATACCTAAAGCCATCTTAATTAATGCTCGTACTTTGTCTTCAGCATCTTCATATTGCGCTTTTTTACCTGGAACTTCCACAATTACAGGATAGGGGTTTAATTTTATTCTCCTTAGAACAGCTTCATTTGCTTTTGCAACTTCTTCAGTAATAATGAGGATAGCAATTTCTGGATCATCAGATAAGGACCTTAATAGTGATCCTGCTTTTTCAGGTTCTTCTGTAAATACTTGAGATATTCCAGATAATTTGAAACCTAATGATGTTTCTTCATCACCAATGCTTACTATCTTGTTTCTTGTAGGAGAACTCATTGAAATCACATAATATGAGATTATAAAACTTCAGAAAGTACTGTTTCAATAGCTTCTTTCTCAATTTTCTTTGCTTTTTCTTTGAGTTTGTTTTGATTTTCTTCAAACTCTTTATTCATTGCAGCAAATTCCTTTTCAACTCTACCATCAACACTAGAAAGAACTTTATCAGCTTCTTCTTTTGCTTGAATTTCTGCATCTCTTACTTTTAGCACTGAAGTTTTTTCTGCTTCTAAAATAGTATTTTGTTTGGATGCTTCAGTTTGCTTAAATTTCTCTTCGCAGTCTCTTTCTGTTTTTCTTATTTTCTTTAGAAATTCAACGCTCATAGTATCTACCACGGTAAATTTATCCGGTTAAATGAATAGCATAAATTACTCTTTTAAAGGATTCTGTTGCACCTTATTATCCGTAGATATGACGAAAGAGATTTATTTCAACACACAAATGAGTGATTAATGAGAAGGAAATATTTTGGTACAAACGGGATAAGAGGGATAGTAGGGGAATTAATTACTCCCGATTTTGTTTCCAAGATGAGTTCTGCTATTGCTTCCTATATGTTGGAGAAGGGAACAATAGTAATTGGTTCTGATTCGAGACTAAGTAGTCCTTCTCTTAAAGAAAGTGTAGTTTCAAGCTTCTCAGCACAAAACATTGAAATTATAGATTTAGGCATCGTTCCTACTCCACTAGTTCAATTTGCTGTTCCCTATTTACAAGCAGATATGGGGATAGTAGTAACCGCTAGCCACAATCCCCCTGAATTTAATGGAATTAAGGTAATAGATTCTGATGGAATAGAAATTGATATTGTAAAACAAAAAGAAATTGAGAATGTCTTTGAAACTGAAACCTTCCAAATTGCGAAAGACGAGAAAAACAAAGCAACAACAAAGATGAATCTTTTACCCGAATATACCGAACAAATTCTTGGTCTTGTTAATACTGATTTAATCAAAAAGAAGAGATTAACAGCTGTTGTTGATGGAGGAAATGCTGTAGGAAGTTTAGTTACACCTTACATTTTAGGACAACTTGGAATAAAAGTTATTTCTGTTAATTGTCAACTTGATGGAAAATTCCCAGGAAGAGGTGTAGAACCTGATCCAAGAAAACTTAAAACTATGGGATATGTTGCGAATCAAGTTAAAGCTGATTTCAGTGTTGCTCATGATGGAGATGCTGATCGTGCTATCTTTGGTGATGAAAAAGGAAAAGTCTATTTTGGGGATAAATCAATCGCTCTTTTTGAAAAATGGATTTTACGAAATTCAGATAACAAACAATTTGTAACACCTATCAGTTCTTCTTCTGCAGTTGTAGATATTGCAGAAGAACTTGGTGGAACTGTCACTTGGACACCAGTTGGATGCATTTATGTCAGTAGAAAAATGACCGCGGATAAATGTATTCTAGGAGGAGAGGAAAATGGGGGATTATTCTATGCACCTCATCAAAGTGTTAGAGATGGAATGATGGCTTCAGCTCTGATGGCAAACATATTATCAGAATCCCAAGAATCAGAATCTATAATGGAGGCGTTGCCTGAAAAGTTAAGCTTTTTATATGGTTTTAATCTTAATACAACAAAGAATCACTATCAAATTGTTTATTTATATGTCTCAGAACATCAAAATCTCGAATTGGTCGAGGAATTTCAACAGTTAATAACTTATTGATTTCTTCAATTGCCCGAATCAATCTACTTTTCTCTTTTTCAACAAAGAATCCCCAGACCGGAATAATATTAGGATTATGAAAGTTACCTGAATCAAGACCACACAAATGGAATAAGACAAAAAGGGACTTTTTACAAT
>MEHH01000002.1 GCA_001940755.1 Candidatus Heimdallarchaeota archaeon AB_125 | reverse complement strand
GTAATGTTCTATCTTTTTTCTTAGCATTTATAACTAGTGTTTTTCCATCAAATTTTATTTTGTTCAGATTAACTCCAGTTAGAATTTTGATACTTTCTTCTTTCTGTGCTCGGGTTTGGAGAATTGGTATACTCTTCGAAATGCTTGATCTTTGGATAATTGAGATGTTAGATGCAGAATCTTTGATATTAAGTGCATAATCATAAGCTATATCCCCTCCTCCTATGATAATTACATTCTTCTCCTTAACATGCTTTCTTGCATTATAGTTCTCGTAAAACAATCTCTTTTTTGAGTAAGCTTCCTCTTCACCTTCAATTTCTAGTTTTTTTGGTTTTGACCCAGTACCTACAATGAGGTATTTGCTCTGAACTTGTTCCTTATCTGTAGTAATTATAAATCTAAAGGCATTCGTTCCAACATTTTTATACTCAACATATTTGACTGTCTGCGTGATATACTCAACACTATGTTTTCTAACTTGTTGTTTGAGTAATTGAATAAAATCATCTCCACTAATTCCTTTAGGAAAACCCAAAAGATTCTCTATGAGATTTGCATTCTTGATTTTTCCTCCAAGTTCATCGGTTATCAATAAGTTGTCTAATCCTGCCCTAGTAAGTTGTATTGAAGCTGTTATACAAGCAGGACCTCCACCGATTAGTGCAACAACAGTCTCTAATTTTTCAGCCATTAACAATCTCCTCTGTTGATTCACATCTCCCGAAACCATGAGAGATTGCTCTGATGGTTCCTAAATGCAATTTTTCTGTATAAGTAGCAGTTGCATCTACGATATAGATTACTTCAAAATCTTTCATAAATGCATCTCTTGCCGTAGTTTCACAACATAGATGAGACATAATACCTGTTATGATAATCTGCTTTACACCTTTGTTATGTAGTAGTTCTTCAAGATTTGTTTTTTCAAAAGCACTATATCTGCTTTTTTTTATAATTTCTGAACCTTCTGTGTTTAGTAAGTTTGAGATCTCTGCTTCAGGCGTTCCATCTTCTATAGAATCTTTCCACCAGCGAGTCATCATTTCATCAGGTTTCTGTGTATCTAGGTGCTTAGTAAAGATTACAGGTCTTTCATTCTTTTGGAAAAAATCCACTAACTTTGAAATGTCTTCAGTAATAGTCTTTGCTGAAGGAACGTAAGCATGCTTTGATTCATCAAGAAAGAAATTTTGCATGTCAAGAACAAGTAGAGCTGCTTTGGACAAATCAAAAGCAAAAGCAATATGCTTCTTCATTTTTTTACATTCAGTAATCCATTGAGAAACTTTCTCTTCTTGATTTTCCTTCGTTAGATATAATTCCTTCTGCATCAACAAACGCTTAAAGATACTCCTTAATATAGATTACTTCATTTATATGCAAGAACACTTTCGTTATCTTCAGTTCGTTTGGTTTTGAAACCTGCTTCATTCAAACGATTTTGAATACCACTGATGTAGTCCTTCCCTCTATATTTAGATCCAGGTTTTCCAACATAATGAAGTAAACGACCTTCTTTCTTCAGAATTTTGTAAAGATTATGATAAAATTCTTGTGAGTAAAGCTCTCCTGCTAGAGAAAATCTTGGTGGATCATGGAGTATAACATCAAAAGAATCATCATCCATTTCTTTGATTGCTATAGTAGCATCTTCTAGAATTAAATCAATCTTCTTACTTTCAATACCATTAAACAAATCAGCTGAATAGGGATTGTATTTTGCAATTTCAATGACATTAGAATCTAACTCAATAGTTGTAACAAAAGCTTTCATTCGGTAAGATTCAATAGCCGTATAACCTAATCCAGTACAAATATCTAGGACTTTCTCGTTTGCAGAAATATTGACAGTAAAAATCTTCTTTCTGGCATCTTCTAAAGGAGTCATGTGTTTTGTTCTATGCATCCTAATACCATCAATCTCAATAGTAGGCGCAGTATTTTTTATGGGCTCAAGCTTATAATATCGTTCATCGAAAAATGCAATTTTCTTAGGTTTTTTTTCAACGAGAAAGACTGAAGGATTTTTAGCTATTTTATTCATAGTTTTTAGGTCATAAGTAAAATCGCCAATTATTATTTTATCTTTTTTGAAAAGTACTCTCTGTTGAGTAAACCTAAGATCAAAGAAAGCTAAAACAGATTCCTTCCCTTGATGATATGCTTCTAGAATCTTCTCTGCTTCAAAAGAATCAATTAACATCTTTGAATCTCACTTATATTTTCTACATTATTAAACCTATTAATATAGTTTTCAGAATAATTTATTACTGTTTATGCTATAGTTAAAACCACTTAATCACAGAAGGGAACAATCTTTGTCTTTCAAAAACAGGAATCTAGTTATAGCTTTTTTCATTATTATGCTGTTAATACTAGGTTCTCCCCTCCTTATCTATTTTATCGAAGAGAATAGATGCATAAAATTGGAGGAAGATTTGTCCTTTATGAGAATAGATCAAGGCAAGTATGGATATTTCTTCTTTGATGAAAATTCTGATATTCACATTTCCTATAGGTATTTTAATGAACTCTCTGGTTCTGATTTTGGATGGACTATGCTTGATTATGGTAAGAAAAAAATCAAGATTTGTAATAAATCAATTGAAGATGATTCTCCTCTAATTAGTCCTTCCAGCATTAAAGGTATAAAACATAAGGAATGGTATTACATTTTCGCTTCTGGTTTAACTGGTTTATGGTCTCCTGTTGTTTTTGGTATAAAATCTAAAAATTTGAAAGATTGGGAGCCAGTTCCCTCATTCAACCCTTCTTCTACTCATCCAACTTTTAAAAGATTCATAGATACAGATGTTGATAGTAATGGTAATTTAATTTGTTGTTTTAGTGATGCTTCTGGGATGATTTCTGGTATTCCCAATTATTCCTTCTATCTGTTAAATATCTCAAAAGCTTCTTGGTCGATAGATACGATTACGTTTGAGGGAAATTTAAGTGATTTACTAGAAGCAAATTTCATTCTTTGGAATAATAATCCTACAATCAGTTGGGCTTGTCGTAATGAGAGCTTATATTACAATATATTGAAATTATCAACTCGAAAAAAAGGAATCTGGTTAAATGATACAATTACATATACAAACCAATCATTATGGCCCTGCGGCTTTGAAGAGGGAAATGGCAGATTGAATGCATATTTTTGTGGATATAATTTTGATGGACCAACAAATGAAACAACTTATACGAAGACAAAACTCTACAAAGCCATTATCACTGATTCGAACATTACTTCAGATGAACTGTTCTATTATCCTGAGAAACTTTATTTTTCAGATAGGAGTATACATCAAAGAGAAAATGGGAGATATTCTCTATTTTTCCAAATAGAAGGAACCCCTCAAAGAATCCACTATTATGCTGAATTAATGGATGAAAATCTTACACTTTATGAAGTCAAGGTGTATGAAGGTTTAGATAGGCTTTATTCATATTTTCGACCATTATTAGCTGTAAGAGATGATACCATATATCTCCTTTGGGGAGAAGTCATACACAGTTATACTGCAGAATATAGTATTTATCATTTGTATTTTGTTAAGTTCTCTGATGTTCAAAACTTAGAAACATTGCTTCAATCTGATCCTTTTATTATAGAAACGCTTATTCCTAATAGTTGATGTTAATCAGTACTTTGAGTTTCTAATGTTTTCTTTGCTACTGCTAGCAGATTATCTTCCCCCAGTTGCTCTGCTAACTTAATTGCATTTTCTAGATAAGGAACAGCTTCTTCAAATTGTTCTAACCGAGTATGAGTTCTACCAATAGAAGTAAGTCCAATCAGCTGAGCAGGTTTATTTCTTATGCTTACAGCATAGTCATATCCTGATTTATAAAACTCCATAGCATTGTGATAATCTTTCAACAAAATATTGATATCACCCATACTAAGAATTGAATAGGGGATACCTATTTTGAAACCAGCATCTTCACGAAGTTTTAAAGATTCTTTCAATAAATCTCTACATTTTTTCAAATTTCCTCTTCTCATATTGATAAACCCTAGATGTCTAACTGCGAAGGATCCTTCAACGGGATGATTATTCTCTTTTGCCAATTGATGGGATAAAATATACCATTTCTCAGCAAATTCTAATTGTCTTCTTCTTTCAAAGAATAAACCACGATAGAAGTAAGCTTGACTAAGATATTTTGTATTCTCAAGTTTTTCAAGTATAACAATAACCTCATCAATTAGTTTGGTTGCTTTATCTAAATTCTCCTCCTTCTCTTCAGGTTTTGTAATTGGTTTATAATCCCAGGCAATTGCATGTTGCAGATTCACTCTTGCATATTCTAGAGATTTTTTGTTTGTGATTAGTTCATTGCACTGTAATATTTTCTTCTCAATTTCATCAAAACTACCCCCTTCCATAAGTATTGTTACAACAAGAGTAGCTATATATGCTACATGAAATTGAATTTTGAGATTATCATCAAATCCTTCACTGTTAACAATTGATTCATTCTTCTCATAAAGGTTAATTGCTTTCTCTAAATCTCCATTATAATAGTACTCTTGACATTTTTCTAGAACCAATTCAATCTCTCTCATAATAAATAATGAAGAATGAATATTGATATACTTTTTCAGCTTTCAAGAGGTTTTAAGAAACGCTTACTTAAATTACAGTATAAGATACCTATAACTCCTATCGCAGCAATAGCTATAACTAACCAAAGTGAGAATTCTTTAAATATCTCAGCGTTTATGAATCCGATAATCGCTCCGATCAATAAGGGAATACCTGTAACGAAGAATAAAATAGAATAAAATTTCGACAATCCTTCTCCATCAACACTGATTTCCTTTCGACGGATAAACTTCTGAAATGCTTCATATCTTGCTATTAGAAATTTAAGCTGACCAAATATCATTAAAAAACCAAGCACGAACAAAACAATACTAATGATTAAAAAATAAACCTCCATACAAAATCAAGTACTAAAAAGATTTAATTGGTATTTGAATATTTGCAATTAAATCCAGAAAGATTCATATACATGTTGACATCCTAACCTAATGGACATAGTTAATCGATTTAATATTAATTTCAAGTGAAGAAATTTTATAAGTCAAACCTAAACAAATCTCTCATGACTAAGGTTTTCTAAAGCTTCAGCCAGACTTCTTACGGCTTTTTGTGTTCCACGCTTCAGGAAAGGACCAATAAATACTCCAATCAGCTTCATAGATCCCTTAAAAGTTAGGTCTGTAGTGACTGAGATTTTTGTGCCCTCTGTTACCTCAGTAAAAATAAATTCATCAACGATTCTTTGAGTAGGTCCATTACCATCCAAAACAGCACGATAAGGTGGTTCGTATTCTTTAATCACGAAATGCATCTTTTCCTTTCGTTTACCTGATGTGATTTCCACATCGAAGGTTGTCTCTTCACCTACTGAACCTTTACTAGTCTGCTTAGAATAGTCCACTTCAGGATGCCTTTCAGCAAGATTGTTGAAGTCAACTGTATACTTAAATGCTTTCTCAATAGGACAATTAACTATTGTACTTACTTTAACGCGAGTCATATTCTTTCCTCCATAGGGTCAATATCACCCTAAATGTACAAAAAAGATTAATTATTGATTTATATTTATTTCGGAGATTGGAATCTGATAGAGCTTTTTAATAATGCATAGTTGTTTTTTATTATTCTCTTTCATTTTTTCATTATAACGCAAACTGTTTTTCCTTCAGTCTAAGAAATTAACCTTGTTGTTTAGAGGACCTTATTGAAAGGGAGTGCTTGCCTTACATCTTTTCAAATCTGCTCAAATCAAAGCTTTGGTGGTCCTTTTCTTATTATTTCTCTGATTTTATCTGTATCTCCAGTCCAATCACTAACAGTGTCTAACCACCAAGTGATACCAATATCTCTGAACAGTTTAAGTTTATCCAATTCTTGCTGAACATCCTCTCCTGTGTTGAAGTAAAAACGTACGATATCATATGTATCAGAAATTTCTCCTTGAAGATTCAAATATTCACTAATTTGTTTCAATTCTTCCAAAGAGAGAGGTTTTTCAAAACCTGCTTGTAAGGGTACAATTCCATCTAGATTAACTGCTCTCTTGAAAGGACCTTTATTCGGCCAAGTTCCTGCACCCCACAATTTTATTCGTGGTTGTTGAACTGGTTTTGGAAGCATTTTTACCTTATCTAATTTGTAAAACTCTCCTTCAAAACTAAAATCCTCACCACTCCATAATCCATTTAAAATATCTATCTGCTCAGTTACCATTCTAGCTTGTATTTTCGGTTTAGTTTCTTCGTTCATTAATTGTAACTCATGTGGTATCCCTAGACCTATGCCTAAAACAACCCTACCATTAGACAGATGATCAAGCGTAACACACTCGCTTGCCAATTTCCAAGGTCTCCTCCTAGTTACAGGTGTAACTGCTGTTCCCAGAAGTATCTTTTTTGTTTTTATTGCTGCAGCTGCTAATGCTACAAAGGGGTCTATAATTGCAGCCGGATCATCTGGAAATAAATGGTCCCATAGGAAAAATCCATCCCATCCAGCTTTTTCAGCTTCTTCAATCATCTCTACTGCTAGCAGTGGATCTCCGAAGGTCTTTCCAAAATTTGGTGCGTTTAAACCGAACTTCATTTAACATATCCTCTTATTACTTTGAGGAGAGAAGCTCAATTATTAAATAATACCATTCTAGTCTCTAACCTGATACTGAAATGTGACCTTGAACTATTTTCCATTTGTCTTGAAACTTCTTAACAACACCTGTTAATCTTGCGGGAATAATCCTCCATTCTTCTCCAACTTTAAATTGCACTTTGACTTCAGAAGCTATCCAAGCAACAGATTCATGAGTGTTGATTTTTAACCAATCATAAGTGAGTGTAATCTCTCCAAGTCTTTCTTTTTCCTCAGCTGGAGCAGTTTTATATTCTTCCCATCCTAACCATTTGTGGCTTGTTCCAAACATCACAAGATTTTCATCCTGCGAAAAAAGATTAAGATATCTATCTAAATCGTCTTTAGGATAAGCAGCAACAAATTCTTCGAAAAATGATTTGACTTCAGCAATTAATTTGGGATTAGTTGTCAACATATCACCTAGTTCACAATAATCTCGTAGGAGAATATTAAATTTCTCCTAAGCTTTAAAAAGTCAATACCGAACTTTGCATCCTTTTGATTTAAGTTGTTCAATCCATTTCTCTTGTTTTTCATCCAGTTTGAAAGGTTTCTTTGTATTTTTACTGTTAATTCCTAGTTTCTGTAAATTTTGTAATTTTGTTAGACTATCTGGTAGTTTCTTTATCGGGTTATCGAAAAATTGGAGATCTTTAAGAGAGTTTAACTGTCCTATACTTTCTGGGAGAGATTCAAGTTTGTTCTCCTGAACCCATAATTTTTCTAGAATCGGGAGATTACCTATTGATTCTGGAAGTTCTTCTAGATGATTTTTCCAAACACCTAACCACTTCAAATTAGTCATTTCACCTATACTATCAGGTAATTCCATCAATTGAATATTGAGTAAACCAAATTTGTTTAGTTTCTTTAACTGACCAATGCTTTCTGGAAGAAAATTTATTCTATTTACAGATAAGTCAGCTCTAAATAGTTCATATAGATTACCAAAATTGTCTGGAAGTGTTTCAATCTGATTGTTAAAGACATCAAAGTTCTCTAATTTACTTAGTTTTGCTATTGATTTTGGAATTGTTTTTAGTTTGTTATCTCGAAGAAATAATTGCTTTAGGTTTGTAAGTTCTGAAATACTTTCAGGAAAAAGCTCCAGTTCTTTTTTCCACAAACTTAGTCTTGTAATTTTCTTATCTTCTACAGAAAAACCATGATTATACATAGCTGCACTCTTTACATAGGGTATTTCCTCACCTACAGCTTCTTCCAATTTTTGTAGAATAAGCGCTTCATCAGCTGTTAATTCTATCCCTCTTACAAAAACAAGTTCTTGATGATTTTCTTCTTGACTCAATTAAACCAGAAGAATACTAGAACAAACACCTATAAATCTACTCGCAAAGTGAAAGGATTTTACTAATAATTTACCTCTTTGACTTCAAAATATTCAATGGTGATTGAAGTTCTTGTTTCAATTATATCTGCAAGAAGTTCTACTTCTTTACCCAATAAACCTTGTAGTTTTGGATCTTCTTGCCAACGATTAGTTTGCTTCCAAACAAGAATTTCTTCCCATCTCTCTCTGTACTCATCTGTTGGTTCAATATAATATTCGGGCCCTTCAGATCTTGTACCTACCCTCTTCATCTTCATACTTAGATTGCCAGTTATTGTTCCTTTCAACTTGCTTTACTCCATTAGACTCTTTTTGATTGTATATATTTGCGAAAGATGATATGAATTATGCTGAAAAACTATTATGATAAGTTTGAGTTTTGGTGCATCCCCCCATGAAGGAACAGCTTTGTGAAAGTCTACTTCCTCTATCAGCTGTTTCATTTTTTCTATTCCCTCATAAAATCTCTTTAATTGTTGTTTATAATCTAATTCAACTCTTTGTTCTTTACTTGGCCAAGATAAGACAGAAGGAGGTTCTTCAGGCATTGGAACTTCTTTGTCTTTTAACATCTCAATGTACAAATCTTGCCAGTAATTAAGATGGAAGAGAATACAATTAATAGAATAACTTGACCATTCAGGTTTAATGTTAGCTATTTCTGAGATAATATCATCTAGTATTTTTTTTGGATCATGATGAACATCATGAGCATCCAAAGCATCCTTTAACATATCAGCTAATCCATATTTCATGAAATCAAAAACGAAATAAAGTATTTAAGAATATAAGGTATTTATCTTCTAATTCTAGATGTAATTACAAAGTAAGCCGATTTTCGACAATTGTAATATTTATAAATAGCTACTATTTAACAATCTATTTGATGACAGACTGTGTTATTGAATGTAAAAACATTGTGAAAAAGTTTGAGGATTATAAGGCTGTCAATGAAGTATCTTTTGAAGTCCACAAAGGTGAACTTTTTACTCTCCTTGGTCCCAATGGAGCTGGCAAAACAACTCTTGTAAAAATCCTCACAGGACAACTTGCTGCTACTTCTGGTTCTGCTAAGGTGTTAGGTGAAAAAGTAGATGAAATACTTAAAAGTGATATGAAGTATAAACTGAGTTATGTTCCACAAGAACATCTCATTTGGGAGGATCTTACAGTTTTTGAAAATATTAATTTAATGGGTAAGCTTTATGGTTTGAAGAAGCTAGAACTTACTAAAAAAATTGAAGGCTTAATCAAGGATTTTGGTTTAAAAGGACATGAGAAAAAACGAGCTGAGAAGCTTTCTGGTGGAATGAAAAGAAAGCTTAGTATAGCTATGTCTTTGATGAATGATCCTCTTTTACTTTTCTTAGATGAACCAACAACAGGTTTAGATGTTCATGCAAGAACTCTGCTGATGGAAGATTTGAAACGTCTTAAGAATGCTGGGACAACATTAATCCTAACAACCCATCTAATGGAAGAAGCAGAAGCACTATCTTCTCGTGTTCTAATTATTAATAAAGGGAAAGTTGTATCTATTGGTTCAGTGGAAGAGCTTGTTCAACAACATGATGGAGAGAAAATCCTTCAAGTTGGTTTAACTAAAGATTCTGACGAATTCGAAGAATATCTGAAGGATAAAAAGAAAAGTGATAGCTATTTAGATTACCTCCGAATAAAAGATACATTCTTTATCAAAAGCACAATTTTGACTGAACTTATGGACGATATCATGAGTAATGAATCTATCATGGATGATGTTATGGAGATTAATATTAAACGTGGAGGATTAAAGGAAACCTTCTTGTTTATTACAAGAGAAATCTATGATACAGCTGTTCCATCAAGTGAAGGTAGTTCAGTTATTGTTAAGGAGGGTGGTGGAGAATGATTGTTATAGATTTAGCAATAATTAGGATTAAGCAAGTTATCCGATCTAAAGAGTTTTACTTCTATGTTATTGGTTTTCCTCTGTTCTTTTTGATATTATTTGGTTTTCTTAGTAAGGGTTGGGCACCCACAACCAAAACATTAGATATTGGTTTTTACTCTGCTGATAGTCCTGTTGTCGATCCACTTACAAGTGAACTCCTAGATATGGAAAAGGAGTTTTACAATGCATTAAATACACATCAAAACGATAAAGGTCTTAAAACATTCACGTTGGAAAATTACACAAATATTGAGACTTTAGACACAGATATACAAGAGTTAACGATTGAAGGTGGAATAGAACTTCCTGATGATTTTTCTCTTCAAGCGGGTAATATTTCTCGGTTTTATGCTTCTTTAATTCTTACACAATCTCTTACAGAAGCTTTTAGTCTTTATCCTGCAGAATGGTTTGGAATTAACGAGTCCCTTTACCAGATTACTCCTTATCTAGAAACTTCAGCAAACCTAATAATTAAGTTTCATGGTGATGTAACCCTTCAAACAACCATGCAAGCTTATACAAGTATTTGGCAAATCATGAGTGAATTTTTAGGTAACTACTCTGTTATTCACGCTAATTCCATTTGGTCAGAGCTTAAATTGACATATGCTTTATCTTTTGATCTGAATTTAACACAACAATCTACGAACAATACTATATCTTCAGAGGTACTGTTAATCAGTGCAGGTACTGGAGATGTTGTTGAAGATTTTCAATCAGAATTCTTTGCAAGACTCCTACCAGGACAAATTCTTCAAACAATACTTATGTCAGCAGTTAGCGCAATTTGGTTACTTGATGAAGAAAACAAAACAGGTATGTTAAAGCGAATGAAACTAACAAAATTAAACTCCATACAGTATCTTGGAGGAATATTGTTAGCTTGGTCAATAATTGCTCTTTTACAAGGAATTTTCATGCTTGTATTTGCTGCAATTCTTGGCTTCTTTAATTTTGCAATCAATCCATTAGCATGGCTTTTCATGTTATTGACGATGATATTACTGGGAGTGATTACGGCAACAATTGCGTTGTTAGTAGGTTCATTTATACAAGCAAGAGTAGCAGCACCAATTCTAATTCTATTTGCGAGTACAATCCACATGTTTGTAGCAGAATATTATACCGATATTAAACCAGCTTTTACCTATGCAGGAAAAAGCTTTAGTTGGTTTGATCTCATATTCCTTAGACCGGCATTTCTTGTGATGAAAAATAGTATGTTGATGGAATCTGTTAGTGGAGCAACCAATGTATTATTTGATTTATTATTACTCTTCATTTGGGCTGTTGTTATCTTCATAGCTGGAGCAATAATCTTCAGTAAGTTCAAACTAAGATATGCTGAAAAAGAATAATAGGTAATTGCATACTTATTCTTTTCCTTTTTTATTTTTAACTAGGAAGTAGCTCTAAAACCAAAGTACCTGCAGCTGATTCTGCTGGTAATATCCATATAGCGTGGGTTGATTATTCAAATTATGGTGGATCTAGAGGAGTGGCTGGAGGAGCAGCTGATATTTTTTACAAATGCTGGAACACTTCTTCCTCCGTTTGGACCACTAATGAAGTACTTTTCACTACAAGCGCTTTCGATTCTGCTTATCCTTCTCTTGCTATTGATTTGAATAATTATGTCCATGTAGTGTGGCATGATCCTACTGATTATGATAGTGCAGGAACAGATACTGATATTTTCTATAGATATTTAGGTGTTATACCTGAAATTCCTGAATTTGCAGATATTGACTTTAATCTTACAGAATATGTCATTGTTTCTAGCTTGATAATTGGTGCTTGTTTTTTCATGTTCGTAGTTACTAAAATTCGTAAGAAAAATCTAAAATGAACTAGTTTTTACTATTTTTTTTTCCTCTTTTTCTTTTCTACCTTTCTTCTTATTTTACTTATGTTGAAAGGTCTGCCATGTGCCATGTATACTGTTTTTGCACCCTCATCAACAATTCGTTTCCAGCTTGGAATAACAAGTTTAAAATCAGCAGCAATTCGAGGAGATCGGCTGAAGAGTCTTATTGGAAATCCCATTGCAGTGTCTCCAACAAATGCATTCCCATCTTCATCAATTACTGAGATTGAACAAAGAGTATGCCCCGGAGTATATATCAATTTCAGATCTGTTCCATATTCATCGAAGAAATAAATCTCATCAACAACGATATCAGGAGAAATTGGTTTAAAAGCTTGAATTCTTTCAAGTATCTTTCGTATTATAGAATTGAACCAATTGATCTTCAAGCCAACATATGCATTTTTTCCTTGTTTGAGATATTTTGCAGCATTTTTATGAGCGACTACTTTAGCTCCTGTGATCTCTTTTATCTCTGCTAAACATCCGACATGATCAAAATGAGCATGTGTTACTATTATGTACTTTATCTTATCAGGACTAATGTTATAATCATCTAGAATTCTTAGAAATTTCTTTGTTTTTCTTTTTGAACCTACATCGATTAGAACGTATCCATCTGATACTCTCAAAAGATAGGTATTTGTGTATCCTAATCTGATTTTGATTATGTTGTCCATCGTAACATCTTCTAATTGTTTCAATATATTTATTTTCGTACAGAAGGAAATCTCAATCTATAATAATATCTCTAACAACTTTGCTTTCTGTAACTTTACCCCATGCACAAAATTTCATTTTTTTCCAACGTGTAAACAACTCTTCTTTTTCTAGTCCCAAGAGATCACCAAAAAACAATGTCAAGATGATACCATGACTAACAACAATGATTTTTTGATTCGAATAAGTGTTTTCTAACCTAAATATACCTCTTTTAAATCTAGCTAGAGCACTCTCTGCAGTTTCCCATCCAAAACTACATGTTGTTGGGTTATCAAAGATTCTCCAGACTCTGGTTTCATAGTCTTCTTGTGTATCAACAAATTCTTGTCCTCGGTTTAGTTCCTTAAAATTAGGATTTAAGTTGATTTCTTTCTCAGTTCGTTCTGCTAAGTAATAAGCTGTTTGAATTGCTTTTTTCTCTGATGACGAGATTATCACATCAACATCATCAAATTTTCCTGAGGAAACAGCGTTACATATTTCTTCTATTCCTTCTTCTGATATTACCCACTTCTCTGCAGGTTGACTAGAATCAATTGTTGTTAATGCATGACGAAGAAAAATGTATGAGTTTCTCATTGAATCAATATATTTTTGATTATTAATCTATAAAAAAATTGTGAAAAAAGAAGGGTAATTTAGAGAGATTCTTCATATAATTGAACTAATCTAGCTCTAACAGCATCGCTTCTATATTCAGGTAAAATAGTTGGAGAGTATCTTTTATCTTTGAGATTTAAAGCATCAAGTGCTTTAATCGATTTGTGTACATGAGTAAGAGATAGTTTTCCAACTGTACTCTTTTTCCTGAACTCCTTAGCAGCTGTCATACCAGCTCTTCTTCCAAACACATTTATCTCTAAGAGAGAGTTACCCATAAGACGATTCTTCCCATGAACTCCTCCAGAAATCTCTCCAGCTGCTAACAGTCCTTTGATGGATGTATAACAATTCTCATCATGTTCAATACCACCATTTTGGTAATGTAATGTTGGATAAACAAGAATTGGATCTTCAGTGATATCAATATCGAATCTATTCATCATTCTATACATAGCACTAAGATTATTCAGGATAGTTCCTTTTCCTTTAATTTCCTCAATTAATGGACTATCTAACCAGACACCTCTCATTTGAGTTGGAGTTTCAATGTAATTATCTGTTGATGTACAACATTTGATTATTGAAGAAGCCTCAACATCTCTCGGTTCAAGTGGATAACATAATTGTTCTCCATCTTTTCCAAGTACTTGTCCACCTAAGCTTCTAACTTTTTCTGTAATAAGCAGTCCAACTATTTGTTCTGGAAATGCTGCTCCAGTAGGATGGAATTGTGTCGCATCTAAATCTCTAAGCTTAGCACCAGCACGATATGCCATAACCACACCATCCATGGTTGCACCATAGTGATTAGTTGTTGGAAAACCTGCAACATGAAGCCTTCCAAATCCTCCAGTTGTTAAGATAGTTGTTTTTGCTCTAACCACGAAATACTGTTTTGTTTCTATATTATACAAAACTGTTCCAGCTACTCTACCTGTCTCATCAGTTATGAGTTCTACAGCTGGGCTAAATTCCAGATAAGGAATTTCTAAATTAATAATTTCATCTTTTAATGTTCTGAATATTTCCATGCCAGTATAGTCTTTTGCACAATGCATTCTGTTTCTTGAAGTCCCCCCACCTGGGTTTTGTACAAGACTTCCATCTTCATTGCAGTCATACATCATTCCTAGATCTTTATGCCATTTGATGATTTTTGGTCCATCAGCAACAAGTGCATTAACTAATTTTGGGTTGTTCTCAAAATGTCCTCCTCCTATAGCATCAAGATAGTGAATAATTGGAGAATCATCTGGTCTATCAGCTGCTTGTATACCTCCTTGAGCCATGACAGTATTGCAATCACCTAATCGTAGTTTTGTAGCAAGTAATATCTCCTCTTTTGGAACTCCAGCATATTTGGACCATAATGCTGCAGAAGTACCTGCCCCTCCAGCACCAACAATAAGAACATTAACATCAAAATCAATTTGACTTAAATCAATGTCATCAGGATTAACCATAGGATAAGCTTCAAGAACATCTACTACCTCATTAGGAACATTATCTCCTTTATTTTGTCCCCAAGTAATATTTCTTTTGAATTTTGGATTATAATCTGGATGAAAACCATCTAGAACTTCTTTTCTTTCTGCTAAGGTTAAGTCTGGTATAATTTGATCTAAACGTTTACTTCTGGTTTTGTTGACGTTTTCTATACTTTTCCTCATATTTTCAGGATATCCTCTTATCATCGCCATTTTCATCACGCCTTCTTCTGATCAATAAAATCTCGCTCAGTATATCTTTTCTTTAAATCAGCTTTGGATAATTTCATCAGTTCGCTGAACGCTTCTGTGTATACACCGTCTTCAATTTCTTTCACACGGTGTTCTAAATTTTCAGGTGCTTTCAAGTTGTATTTTCCATGAAGTCTTCGTGCTAGCATTCCAACGTGGTACTGAGGAATTTCAGCTGGACATCGTATAGCACAGAGACCACATTGAACACAATCAAAGCTCTCATCTGCTGCCTTTTTGATTTGTCCCTGTAAAGAATATTGGACATAATCCATGACCTTAATTTCCTGAGGACACACTTTAGAGCAAGCATTACAACTTAAACATCTAGCCACTTCTGGATAATATTTTAACATTGCACTAGCATTAGGTTGAAGTTCGTCTACATTGTACCTAGCTTTTGGTGCTGGGACAAATGGTAGTTGTGTAAGTACCATTCCATCTTCAACTTGTGTTTGACATGCAAGTGCTGCATATATCCTATAGTCTCCTTCTTTACGATAAATAGTTCCACAAGCCCCACAAAAACCTGCTCTGCATCCAGAACCTCTAGTTATTTTGAAACCAGCATACTCTATTGCTTTCATTATAGTTAGAGAAGCAGGAACTTCGTGTGCCGCTCCCATAATAAATATCTTTACCATAGGTGTTGAATTTTCAGTCTTTGTTTTTGGTTTTGCTTTTGCCATTTTTAACCCTCTAATTTTAGTTCCTTCAATAATTTACGAGGATCAATTTGATGATCTTCAAAATGATTAATTTCTATGGGTTCTCCCATAGCGATAGCCATAAGTTGGCTGAAATAGAATATTGGAATTGGATTCTTTTCACCTGTTTGTTTTATGAGTTTCTTTTGTTGATAATCCAAATTATAAGCACACAAAGGACATGCTACAACCATAGCGTTTGCGCCTTTTACCCTTACATCTTGTAAGATTTTACTTACTTGACTATCGACTATAGTTTCATCATCTACAATATGATAGGATCCACAACAGAATTTGAACAAAGGTGAAAAAATCACTTCTGCACCCAAGCTTTCCATTAGGTACTCTAGAACTGAAGGCATTTCTTCATCGTCAATCTTCGCTTCTTCTGGATGTAGTAACATGCACCCATAATATGGGACTACTTTTATGCCTTTTAGTTCTTTAATTACTTTCTTTGCTATATTTTTATATCCTACTGAATCTCTTAGGATTTCAAGAAAATGTTTAACTTCCATATCTTCAGCGTAGGTTTCTTCATCTTCTTCTAGCTGATAGTTTATTTTGGAAAGTTTATCTTCATCTACTTTTACTTCTTTGTTTACTATTTTGAGTGTACTATTACACATAGAACATAGAGTGGCAACTTCATTGGGTGAGTCTTCTAGTTCTTCTATATGTTTTCGTGATCTTGATAAAACTCTGACAGGAGCGATGCGTTTCATAAGATTATCAGAAGTCATTGTATGAACTGTTCCACAGCAATTCCAATTAGGTATCTCAACAAGTTCTGCGTTTAATTTCTTGCTAACTGCAACAGCTGATTTTTCAAAACCCTTCGCATTGGTTTTGAGATTACAACCTGGGAAATATGAATACTGTACCATTTCATTCTCATCCTGTCATTTTACGAAAGTTGCCTACTAATGCTATATTTGGAAGTCTCTCTAGCACTTCTTTAGGTAGTTCTGAAACTATAATCTTCTCCGGCTCTTCACGAAGAATGTACTCTCTAATAGCTTCCATGATAGCAGCAACATCTATATCCCTTGGACAGCGAACAGAACATGTTAAACAGCTAGCACAAATCCAATGAGTATTTGCTGCAAGAACCTTCTCTTTCTGTCCCATTTGTATGCGATGAATCTGTTGATTGACTGTTCTGTCCATTTTGTCACTAAACATACATCCTGCAGAACATTTGCCACACTGATAACAGCTAAAAACATTCTCTCCTGAGATTTCTTCTATCTTCTCTCGGAATTCTCTTTCTTCTTTTCCGAATTTGATATATTCATATGACATTATCGTGTTCTCCTCTATTTTTGACTTAAGGCTTTGATTTGAGCAAGAATCTGATTGTCTGTATAACCTAAATGACCGATTGCACCGTTCAAACATGTTGCTGAGCAAGTTCCACATCCCTTACATAGTGCTTCATTGACTACTGCAACTTTGATTGTGTGACCAAAGCTATTCTTAGCTTCCAACTCAATAGCACTATATGGACAACTATCTACACACATTCCACATCCACGGCACAACATCTCGTTAACATTCGCAATGGTTGCGTCAATTTCTAATTCCTTTTGTGCTAATATTGTACTAGCTCTAGATGCTGCACCACTAGCATGAGCAACTGTTTCAGGAATGTCTTTTGGTCCAGATGCAGTACCAGCTAGAAATACACCTGAAATTACTGTATCGACTGGTTTAAGTTTTGGATGTGCCTCTCTGATAAAACCAGTACTATCAACAGGCAACTTGAGCATACTTGCAATCTTTTTTGTTCCTTCACTTGGCATCATTCCATTAGCAAGAACAACTAAGTCTGCATGCATTTCTACTGTCTCAGAAGTAAGTGTATTTACACCTCTGATTAAAAGTTGATCACCATCTTCTAGAATCTCTGAAACTTTGCCTTTAATATAGATGACACCATCTTCTTCTGCTGCTCTCTGATAAAATTCTTCATAATCTTTACCTGCTGTTCGGATATCTATATAGAAATTCACAGCAGTTCCATCATGGACAAGATGTCTATATTGTAAAGCGTGCTTTGTTGAATACATACAACAGACCTTTGAACAATAAGGAAGATGTTTTGCTGGATCTCTTGATCCTGCACAATGAATGAATACAACTGTTTTAGGAACTTTACCATCTGAAGGTCGTCTAACAACTCCATCTGTTGGACCACTTGCTGATAGTATTCTCTCAAATTCTAAACCTGATATAACATTATGAATTGAACCATAACCATACTCACCAATATTCTCAATTGGATATGCTTCGTAACCTGTTGCAACAACTATTGCTCCAAATTCCTCTTCAATAATTTCTGGCTTCATATCAAAATCAATTGCTTCTGGACCACAAACATCTCTACATTTTGCACAAATAAGAGGATCAATTCCTAGACAAGTTTCTTCTTCTATGATATATGTAGCAGGAACTGCTTGAGGAAATGGTATATAGATTGCTCTTCTCGGTGAAAGATTTTCATTATACTCATCATGTATTATTACTGGACATACAGGGACACATTCATCACAGAGAGTGCATTTTACAGGATCTACATAAGTAGCTTTTTTCTTAATTTTAACCTTAAAATTACCAACAAAACCTTCCACTTCAACAACTTCACTATTTGCTAATAGTGTAATATTCGGATGACGTCCAACATCAACCATCTTAGGACTTAGAATACATGCTGAACAGTCCAAAGTTGGAAAAGTTTTGTCTAGTTGAGCCATTTTACCTCCAATACTTGGTGTTTTTTCAACTAAATATGTTTTATAGCCTACTTCTGCTAGGTCCAGAGCTGCTTGAATTCCAGCAATTCCTCCACCTATCACTAAAGCATTGTTTGTAACACCAACTTTCTTTGGAGTTAATGGTTGCTGTAGAGCGTTTCGTAAAACTGCAGCTGTTAGAAGAGAAATAGCTTTTTCTGTAGCTTGTTTTTTGTCTGAATGTACCCATGAACACTGTTCTCTAATATTTACCATTTCTAGAAGATAGGGATTCAAACCCCTTTCTTTAAGTACTGCTCTAAATGTAGGTTCATGCATACTAGGAGAGCATGCTGCAACAATGATTCTGTCTAAACCTAGCTCTTCTATATCATTAGTTATAAGATTTTGACCAGGTTCCGAGCATGCATATCTATATACTCTACTAACAGATACTTTTGGTAATGGTTCTGCACTTCTAGCAACTTTTTCTGTATCAATTGTACCTGCTATATTACTTCCACACTCACAAATATATACTCCAATCTTCATTTTTTCACTTCCCTTACATATCTCCTTGAAGTCCTTTTAGTTGTTCATACGAAAATACAGGTCCATCTTTACAGACGTAAAGATTCCCTATATTGCATCTTCCACAAATGCCAATACCGCATTTCATGCGCATCTCTAATGTTGTATAAATTTGTTTTTCTGTAAATCCTAGTTTCAAAAGATTCTGAATTACATACTCAATCATTATTGGTGGTCCGCATGTTATTGCAATAGCATTTTCACTTGATGGTTTTACTTCCATCAGATTATTGGGAACAAATCCCACATAATTGTTCCATCCTTCTTCTTCAACATCAATTGAAAGATGGACATTGACATCATCCCTCTTCTCTAATTCTGCAAATTCTTCTTTATAACAAATATCACTAGATGTTCTAGCGCCATAAATAGCATCTAATGTACCATATTTGTCTCTATTATCTAATATGTAATTTAAAACAGATCGTAAAGGAGCTTGTCCTATTCCACCTCCAATTAAGATAATATTTTTCCCTTCCCATCCTTTTACATCAAATGTGTTTCCATATGGACCTCTAACACCAACAATATCTCCTTCTTCAAGTTCATGAAGTGCTGCTGTATTTTTTCCATGCTTCATCACACTGATTTCAATGTAATCTTTCTGTGTTGAAGATGAGGAAATAGCAAAAGTACTCTCTCCTTTACCAAACACACTAACCATTACAAATTGACCAGGTATAAAACTGAAATTGATCTTAGTTTCTTCGTCTTGAAAAACGAGTTTATATGTTTTTATTGCACGAGCTCCATCAACTTCATTAGTTATCTTAACTACCTTTGCTAACAAAGGTTGGTATGGATTTTGAATCTCAAAAGTGCCTTCACTATTTTTTGTCATGATTCTGCCTCCCCGATTTTGTTTATTATATCTATAACATCTATATTAACAGAACAATAATCTATACACCTTCCACATCCTGTACAACCTACAATATTATCATTAATTGGGTAATAGTTGAACTTATGGAAGATTCTGTTTCTTACCCTGTTCATTCTAGCAGGTCGTGGGTTGTGACCAGATGCATGATGTGTATATTCTGGATTCATACAATAATCCCAGACACGAACTCTTGCACCTTCTCTCAGTGTACTTTCATCTTGCATATCAAAACAATGACATGTTGGACATACGAATGTACAAGTTCCACATCCTATACATTTCATAGCATTTTCATACCATATTGGATGTTCAAACATCTTGTCTAGTTTTTCTGGAATACCTTCTAGTTTCATTGTACGTGTAATTCCTTTGATAGCCTGTTCTTCCACTTTCTTTTTGCTATCTAGGTCTTCTTTTGAAGCTGAAGTAAAGAATTTCTTGTAATTGTCAATAAATTTCTTTCCCCTTTCTGTAACAACTTCAACTAAATGTTTACCATCCAAATCTGTTAGTAGAATGTCTACATAATCACTAGAAGCTGGACTATCACCGAAAGATGTACAGAAACAATTAACATTAGGTTTGTTACAGCTTAAACCAATTAGAATACTTCTTTCTCTCCTTGATTTGTAAAATGGATCTGCGTAATCACCAAGAAAAACAGGATCAAGTATTGAAAATGTTTTGGCATCACATGTACGAAGAGAAAAAACAACTAACTTTTCATCACTGATTTCTTTTGTTTGAACACTTCCCTTTGATCCAGGTGTAAATAGAAAGAGCGTTTCAGTTTGCTTGAATAATATTTTCTTAGCGGGAACTCTTGGAAGTAAGTAGGTGAAATCAATTTCTGAATAGTCATCTATAATCTTGAAATTAGAAAAATCTGTTTCTTTAACAGGTGCAAACACTTTATTTTTCTTAATTACCTCATTTACCCATTCAGATAGCTTTTCTGTTTGTATGACTAAGTTTTCCATTTTTTCACCTACATTATGAATTCCTCAGGATCATCTGGGTTGAATGTCCCGAATAGTGTTTTCTCTTTTGTGTCTAATCCAGCATTATACTTGAACATCTCTTTGACATCTTTCTCTAGTTTTTTGTTCAATTCCATCAAAGGAATATTCACGGGACAGACGCTCTCACATTCACCACAACTAATACAACGACCAGCAAGATGAAATGCTCTCATTATATTCCAAGCAGTATTTTCTGAGAGATTAACTGAACGTCTAATCCATTGTGGTTCTAGCATATCTGCCATACAGGTTTTACAATAACATAGTGGGCATGCTTCTCTGCATGCATAACAACGAATACAGTTTTGAAAGTGTTTTTCCCAGTAAGCCCATCTATCCTCTAAAGGTGTTTCATCTAGATTCTTCAAACCGCTGTATTCTGGTACTTCTCCCACCTCAATTTTCTCTCCAATAAGGAAATCATATATTGTTGGATTAGGATATTCACAACTTTTACAGACTTCAGATAGTAATTCTTCTTTTGGTATATGTTGGACAGCGCCACTTATATTTAGTATATATTCGGCATTATCAGTTTCTACGACATTAACTGCTTCAGTCTGGTTTGGGAACCGTTTTTCAATTTTCTTTAAATCGATAACTCCTTTACAAGGAATACCGATTATAACGAGATCCTCTCTTGTTAGTCCCTTTTCTTGTATAATCTGTACTAAAGCTCGAGAATCACAACCTTTCACTACAATTCCTATCTTTCTCTTGTCTTCTTCTTCCTCTCTTCTTAGAGGTAGTTTTTCTTCTAAAATAGGATAAACCGTTAAGTTCTTTTTACATAAGGGATTGTAAATAAAATTATCAACATCTTCAGGAGTATAAGCAAATGAAGGACTTATCACAAAACCATAAGTTCCTTGTTTATATCCAACAACATACTTGACATCTTCGCGTGAAACAATTTTTTTTGCAGTTTTGACAAGTAATTCTTTATCTACCATTTCTGCTCTCTCCTGAATTGCTTCATAGGTCCAAGTTTCTTGATTTCTGCAGTGACTTCTTCTATTACTTGAGCAAACTTTCTTCCTTCTGCAGCAGAAACCCAAGTCATCTTCACTCTATCTGGTTCAATGCCCATTTGTTCTAGCAATGATCTCATTACTCCCATTCTTCGTCTAGCTAGATAGTTTCCTGATTGATAATGACAATCACCAGGATGACATCCACTGATGAGAACACCGTCAGCTCCTTGCTGAAGAGCATTAATAACGAACATTGGATTGACTCTGCCAGAACACATTACTTTGATGATCTTAATGTTTGGAGGATATTGTACTCTACTGGTTCCAGCAAGGTCTGCTCCTGCATAACTACACCAGTTACATAGAAATCCAATTATGTTTGGCTCAAACTCTTCTATTTGTTCCTGTGTCATCCTTTCATCCTTCTTATTGATGTTCCTTTCCTTTTTGAAATGCAACTAAATTCTTTTCAACATATCTTGCTTTTATCTTTGTTTTCATCACTTTTAGCAATGATTCTTCTGAAACAATGTCATCAGTATTTGCACATAAGAAACCAAGCATTGCTATGTTAGCATAAAGACGACTCCCTAAAGATTCTGCTATTTTTGTAGCTGGAATTTTGAATATTTTCTTAGCCTTATCAGCATGTTCATCAAGAGTTACTAAATCCTCCTCAACGAAAATTATGCCGCCTTTTTTCAACTTGGGGATATATTTTGAGTAAGCTTCTTGAGACATTACTACGAAATAATCAAGATCAGTTGCTTTTGGAAAGTCAATATCATCGGTATCTATAACTACATCAGCACTACTTGCTCCACCTCGGCTTTCTGGTCCATAACTCTGTGTCATGACTGAATTCTTACCTTCTCCAAGTGCAACAGCTTCACCTAGTAATCTTCCCATTAATCCTATTCCTTGTCCCCCAAATCCTGCGAAACGTACTTCTACTCTACTCATTTTATATCACACTTTATTTTCCCTTGGCTTTACTCATTCGTTGAACAGCCATTAAATTGTCAGTGAGTGTTGGTTTGTCCTCAATATCAATAAATTTACCAACAATGATTTTACTATCTTTACTTATTCCCACAGTCTTTGTATCAGCTCCATGCTGAATCTCACTTTTTTCGTGGAAATATTCTAGGATTTTTTTCCCTTCAGCTAATTGGTTTCGACGACCAAAGGTTGTGGGGCAACTTCCTAAGACTTCAACAAAAGTAAAACCCTTTTTCAACAAAGCTTCTGTAAATGAATCTTTCATTCTCCTAACATCCAATGCTGACCATCTAGCAACATAGACTGCTCCACAAGATGCAGCTAAATCAGGTAGGTTAAATGGTTCCTCTACTGCTCCATAAGGTGCTGTTGATTGATATTGACCTTTGTAAGAAGTAGGTCCTACTTGACCTCCAGTCATACCATAATTAAAATTATTTACACAAATTACAGTTATATCTGCGTTTCTTCGTGCAGCGTGTATGAAGTGATTCCCTCCGATTGCAAAGAGATCACCATCTCCAGATATCACTATAACTTTACGTTCTGGATCTGTTACACCTAATCCAATTGCAAAAGGTATTGCTCTTCCATGGGTTGTATGGAAACTATCATAGTTGAGATATCCAGATATTCTACCTGTACATCCGATCCCTGAAACAACAGATACTTTCTTGTTTTCAAGTTTTGCTTCCTTAATAGCTTCAACTATAATGTTCATTACTGAACCTAAACTACAAGCAGGACAGAATATATGTGGTATTCTTCCTTCTCTTAGATAGCCATCCAAAGGATGTACATCCGATTCAATCAATTGAAATTCTTCTTCTTCTGACATTTTTAATTCCTCTCAATTTCTTTTAGGATTTCCTGTGGAGTGTGTATTGCTCCTCCAAGTCTGAAATCTCCTTTAACCTCAGTTTTCCCATGAGCTGCTCTTTCTACTTCTCTAGTTACTTGACCATAATTTATTTCAGGGATAATGATTCTATCAACCTGGTCTGCTAGTTGGTCTATTTTTTCATCTGGAAATGGCCACAAAGTGATTAGTCTTAGTAACCCAACTTTGATTCCTTTCTTTCGTGCTCTATTTACTGCACCTTTTGCAGCTCTTGCACTTGTTCCAAAAGATACTATAGCAGTTTTAGCATCATCTAACATATATTCTTCTAATTTGATTATTTTGTCTTTGTTAAGTCTAATCTTGTCATTTATCCTTCTAACAGCTTTATCTTGAGCTTCTGGTGTTAAATCTGGATATCCTCTCTCATCATGTGTTAATCCCGTAACCATTACTCTATATCCCTCTCCCGCTGTAGCCATTGGAGGTACCAAACTATCATCAGCTTTGTAAGGTAGATGCTTATCTGGAGGATCTGTAGGTTTCTTTCTGGATATTATAGTAAGTTCCTCTTTTGGGGGAATGACAAGTCTTTCACTCATATGCCCAATTACTTCATCCATCAGAAGTGTGACTGGTAATCTATATTGTTCTGAAAGATTAAAACACTCCAAAGCTAAATCAAAACATTCTTGGACATTACTTGGTGATATGGCTATGGTTTCATAATCTCCGTGAGAACCCCACCTTGCTTGCATAACATCCTGTTGTCCAATTAAAGTTGGAAGACCTGTTGATGGACCTCCTCTTTGAACATTTACAATTACACAAGGTGTTTCAGTCATTAGACCCAAACCTATGTTTTCAACCATAAGCGAATATCCTGGACCAGATGTTGCAGTCATACTTTTAACTCCTCCCCATGATGCTCCTAAAATACCTGCAATTGAAGCAATCTCATCTTCAAATTGTACGAAATTTCCATTTATTTTTGGCAATCTTAGTGCCATATGTTCTGCAATTTCTGAGCTAGGTGTGATTGGATATCCACCAAAAAACTTACAACCTGCTGCTAACGAACCTTCTGCAGCTGCATGATTACCTGTTGTGTAGTGCTGTCCTGTTGCCACTTCAGGTGAATCTTCATTTTTTTTACTCATTATTTTCACTTCCTTCTTCTTCTTCCGGAACCTCGACATAAATAGCGAATTCTGGACAAATTAACTCACAAAAATGACATTCAGCACAATCATCGAATGTTTTCCCTTCAATCAGTTGAGGGGGATGATATCCTTTAACATTAATCTTATCTGATTTTTCTAAAATCTCTTCGGGACAATAGATGATACACCATTCGCATTCCTTACATCTTTCTTTGATTATGTGAACATGATGTGCTTTAATCTTATATTTACTTAAATCAATAAAAGCCGGCCATTCCGGTTTTTTCCTTCTCCTATCTAGTGATGTATTCATAACTATGAACCACTACATATAGCGCTGTCCGCTGTGAAAAATTTAGTTATATAAAGTTTTATTTGCGTATTGGTTTATATATATAATAAACTGTTAATAATAACATTTGATAATTTAAGTAATAACTTTCACTCATCACAATACTGATAATAGCTTGTTTTAGTACCTTAAACTCATTTCCCTATGAGGAAAACTTGAAATAGTTCTATAGAGTTAAAATTATTGTTAAAGATGTTAACAAGAGATTTGAGCGTAACTGTTCTCGGAAACACAGGAGCAGGTAAAACCACACTTATACACCGTTTAAAGGGTGAAGATATTGAAGATATCAGCCCTACAACAAGTATTGAGGTTCATCAGAAAACAATACGATTAAGGAGCCAATCATTCCAATCTGTATTAAGTTTAGAGAAGTACAGGAGCTATCGAGTAAGAGCAATTGATTGTCCTGGAGATATGAGTTTATGGCCTTACTGGAAAAAGGCTTTAGCTGATTACAATACAAATGGTATTATCTTTCTCATAGATCCCACACAAGATTCAAAAGTACAAATAGATGCACTAACACAAGTTTCCAATTATTATCTAATGACTCTAGATGATGATGTTGTTAGAGCAGAAAGAAAAGCAAGAAAAGTAAAAGCAATTTTCTTCCTTGTAGTTAATAAAATAGATCTTCTCGATAATAGTAAAGGTAAAGCTGATGAATTAATCAGGGAGAAATATCTAACAGTCTGGAATCATCTCAAAGAAAGATACCCAAGTAGTGGCCATTACTGGGAAGCGATATCAGCAATTGATAAAACAGAACAAATGGATGAAACTATTGATGGTATCTTTGAGACAATAAAACGCGAAATTTATGGAGAGTGATCTCCAATTCTCAGAATTATTAATACTATCGAAAAATCTTTAATTTGTTTTATTTAGATTAAAAAACGTGATATTATGAGTGATGCAGAATCATCTAAAGAATCAAAGAAATATGTACATAATTGTACAAAATGTGGAACTTGTTGTGAAAAGTGGTCAGAAGTACCAATTTACATAGAAGATTTTCAAAAATGGATAGCTGATGGGACAATACATCATGTCTTACCTTATCTGCAATTACACGAAACTCCTCCTGCATATGTGCGTATAATATTGAAAAAACCTGAAACAACTGATGATCCAAATCCATCAGGATGCCCATTATATGATTATAGTAATAAAATCTGTAATGTTTATTCTTCAATGCCCATACACTGTGCATCTTATCCACTTGCATATAATGGTGATAAATTCTACTTAGTTGATAATGATTCTCCTGGTCTTGGTAATGGGACTATGACAGCAGAAACATTGGAAAGAGCTCGAGAAAAAGCAAGAGAACATTTTACAGCTGTCTCAAATACAAGTGCAATTCTCCCCTTGCTTTATACAATGATTATAGCTGAGATTATGAAGAAAAGTCAAGAAGCAATGGCTTCCCTCTCTGAAGAAGATCAAAAACAATTAGATGAGCTTCTATCAAAATCAAAGGATGATGAGGAGACAGAGGGAGACGAAGAAATAAAGGAAGAAACTCCTCCTGAAGAGACAGAGGGAGACGAAGAAATAAAGGAAGAAACTCCTCCTGAAGAGACAGAGGAAGATGAATGGGAAGATATAGAAGAAGACAAAGATGAAGAAAAAGAGGAATGATTCTTCTCAATCTGTTTCATCCTGACAATAAAGTGATTCAGATCCCATTAAATGTCCATTTTCACTTTTTGTTGAGAGATACTTAACATTGTAAACATTAGGAGTAATTGCAATAGGAATTCTATCCATTACTTCTATATTACTGCTACACAACTCATTAACTTTTTTTGGATTATTTGTTAATAGCTTAACACAGTGAACTTGCAATGAGTGCAAAATATCTACAGCTACAAGGTAAGATCGTTCATCTGCTTTGAATCCTAAAGCTTCATTTGCTTCATTAGTGTCATAACCAATCTCTTGAAGGGTATATGCTTTGAGTTTATTAAATAAACCAATTCCCCTTCCTTCTTGACGAAGATATATTAGAATTCCATGTTTTTGCTGAGAAAGATAATTCAATGCAAATTCTAGCTGTTCTCTACAATCACAGCGTAAAGATGTAAAAGCATCTCCTGTTAGACACTCTGAATGAATACGAACTGGGACATCTTCTTTTCCTATTGGATTTCCTTTCACAATAACAGCATGTTCTTTCATATCTCTAAGACTAAGTAATCCAATGATATCAAAATCCCCAAACTGAGTAGGAAGTTTAGCTATAGATCCAAAATGTACTAATTCAGTGTCTTTAAGATTCAATTCGATTATTTTTTCCCTGATTTGTTTTTCAATTTTCTCAGACAAATTAATTCCTCATAATTACTGTTTGTCGGTTGTTTTTGAATGTTAATGTTTGACTAGAAAGAGATACCAAAATAAGTCATGTCCCCTTTGGCCTGTATCCATGTAACCTGAACATCATATACTTCAGCTGAGGGGGGTCCCTGTTTTGCAAATTTAATTAACTTACTTAATTTCTCTTCAGTTCCTTCTGCAATAATCTCAACAGATCCATCATTCATGTTTCTAACAGTTCCCTTAAGCCCTAATTTCCTTCCTACATCCCTTGTTGATGCTCTAAAGAAAACTCCTTGGACTAATCCAAATACTTTGATTTCAACTCTCTTTTCTTCATTCATTAACTCACTATCACTTCATTTTTTCTAGTAGAATTTCAGTGAATTCTGGTAATGTTTCTTCACAAGGACCTAATAGTGAATAGTCACAATAACCCGAAATTGGGGTTTGTTCAATATTAAATTCAATAACAATCGAATTATTTTGTTTTGCATAAATTGGTAATGTAGATACTGGGACTACAACTCCAGATGTTCCTATTACTAACATTACATTAGATTGCATCGTCAATTCAGTTGCTTGTTGCCAACTCTGAGGATCTAAAGGTTCTCCAAACCAAACAACATCAGGTCGTAGAAGATTGATTTCACACTTATGACAATAAGGTAACGCGATATCTTTTTGGGCTTTTGTACTACTGTCCCATCGTTCTATATTGTCACAATTCACACATCGTGCATACCTTATTCTGCCATGAATTTCAACAATTTTTTTTGATCCAGCAATCTCATGTAGTCCATCAACATTTTGTGTGATAATTCCAATGGAAATATTCTCTTCTTCCAGTTTTGTTAGAGAATAATGAGCAGGATTAGGTTCAGCTTCAAGTAAGATTCTCATTCTTGCTCTATACCATTCCCACACCAGTTTGGGGTCTTTTGAAAAAGCAGAAGGTGTTGCAAGTTCTTCTGCTCTATAGTTATTCCATAAACCATCTTCTCCCCTAAAAGTTGGCATACCTGATGCTTTCGAAATTCCAGCTCCAACTACAGAAACAATTGTTGGATCGCGTTCAACAACTGCATCTATAACTGTGTTGATATTCATTGTTGAAACTAGAAATTACTTAAATAAAAAGTATAGGTAAAAAGAAAAAAACTGGATTATTTACTTCTTCTCATTTGTTTAATGGCAAAGATTAGTGTTTGATGAGGTTATATGTTGAATTTCCTTTTCTTACCTGTAACATCCTGATATAACTTATCAATACTATTAGCATATTCTGGATAACGAGTGAAAGCAATTTGGAATGCCATATCAATTTCTGCTTCCTCTAAACTAGCAAACTGTTGTTTTGGATTTGTAGTTAACGCATAATATTGTGATATTATGCTTGTTCCAGAATATCTTATGATTTTTACTACTTCACCTTCTAAATTACGAATAGATGTGTCAATAATGTTTCGATGATCAGAACCTCCTCCTTCAGCATCTTGCTGTAATTTTAGAAGTAATTGTTTACTGAAATCACTCTCTTCGCCATTTTTTACTTGCCCTGCAGTCATATCACAAATGACATTAGCAGGATAGTTTGAAACTTGATCAGCTGACGCAAAGAGTACATCAAACTGATCGGGAGGAACATATTCTCTTGGAAACAGTGAAACTAGAAGCTCTCTCCTAGGTTGAAATGATTGTAAAGATGATAACAAAGGTTTGACCATTTCTTGGGAACAAACAGCAATTATAGGTTTTCCAATTAATAGAGCATTTACTACCATATCCTGTCCTTTGTTAACCAATCTCATGAAGAAGTATGGTGAAACTTCTGATCTGACAATTTCTACAGTTTCAACTCCTCCTACAGTTTCCTGTCTTGTTTCCATGATTGAAGAGAGATTGGTAGTCCAACCTCTTACTCTGGTTTTTAGAGCTTCGTCTAATTCATACCCCGGCTCATAGAGTAAAAGACCAGCAAGTTGCTTTGCAATGTTAGAACTGTGATAGTTAAAAACTGGAACCTTTGTGTAAAGTTGTGATTGTAAGTCTTCATCGATAATATAGGTTAAACAAGCCATAGTAATGGGTGATCTTTTGCTTTTGCAGGGAATTCCGAAGAAGAATGAGTAAGCAACTCCCCCAATATCCATCAAAGGCATTACAGCACTAGCTTCTTTTAAGATATCTGCTGCTGCAGCACCTGATAGCATTCGTATAGATACTTTATGGGATTCTTCTTCTGTTAGGTTATCATGTAGTAAGACTTTTACACCTACTGTATCATCAAAAACACTAAAACAAATCTTCTGAGGCATCTAAAAAAATAGCTCTGTGCTTTCTCTTAAAGGTATTGTTGAGGGAAAATGAACAGCTCTAAAGCCATCTAGAATTTATATAAAGACAAGCACATGATTTTTAAATTGTCTATCTTATCTAATCTACCTATCCGGTGATATGAGTGATAGATAATGGAGAGACGATAGAATCTCTAGTCGATAGACTAGGTCGAACCAAACGCCTTATCCTCATCGAACTTACTAAGGGAGAAGCTGGATACAAGAAGTTATCTAAGAAGCTTCGTATTGGTCTTGATACAATCAGATCACATATCAAAACTGGTAAGCATTCGAATTCACTCAATCAATTAGGATTGATTCAACAAGAGGAAAGGGGTTGGTCAATTACCGAATCAGGCGAAAAAGTATTGGAGATTTTGAGGAAAAATCCTGAATATTCTTCCTTTTTCTTTGACACTACTTCAATGGAAAAGGAGAATTAGGGTTCAATCAAAATTCTCTTCTTTTTTCTTTTTAGAAGCAATCTAAGTTGTTTTTCACTAATTCAACAACTTTGTGTTTTTCTAGTACACAGCAAGTGTTCCAGCTCTAGAACATGATTTCTCAGGATAGACTTTTCTTTAAAGTCTTTATAGCTTGTTCTGTTCCAATTGTATGAACATAAGGACCTAGTTTTGGTCCTCTATCTGTATTTAACAAGATATTATAGAGTATCTGAAAGAAGTCTCTTGGTTTAACTTCATTATCTCTTGCTGATTGAAAGATTGCTGATTGTATATCATCTGCAGTTTCAGCTGATTCCAATTGTTTGATTAATGTTTTAACTGCAGTTTTTTGTTGCTTATCAAGCTTGATGGTTACTTCTTCTAATTGCTTGAAATCTTCAACCCAATTTTCAGCATATTGAATTCTATCTTCGATATCTTTAATGCTAGCTTCATCACGCAGGTAACCATACTCTTCTAATCGAGTTTTCAAGAAATCTTTTCGTTCAGTTTTTGTTTTAGGTGCTACTGAAATTAGATTAACCAGCAAAGTATATGGAACTTGAATTGAGCTTTTCTCTGGTGGATTTAAATGCCAACAATACTCAAATAACCCATTTAGTTTACGCTTACGAGCTTGATTGCCTTCCTTAACTTTACCAAAGTAAACATTTTCAAGAAAATCGATTTCTTTCATATAAACTGGAATATCATCAACGGCTAGAGATCTGCTTCCTGCCATTCGTTTGAAAGTTAATAGTGCTAAGGAGTGTGTAGAACCATATCTATACCATGTTTGAGGAGTAAAAACATTTCCAGCTGATTTTGAAATCTTTGATCCACCTTTATCATTAAACATTTCATATCTAGCATGAGTTGGAGGTTCATAGTCGAAGATTTGTTTGCATATTTCATCATTGCAAATAACAGATTCAAATATATCTTTACCAAATGCTTCAAAATCTATTTGTTGAAGTTCCCATCTAGCAGCAAACTCAACTTTCCAAGTAAGTTTGCCTTCAGCTTTGTTTATATTAGCAAAACCATGATGGCTACATCCTTTTAGTAGTTTACCTTGAATTTCATCACCTTTACAATGGTATTCTACTAGGTCCTTCTTAGCATCAAATGAAACTGCTTGAGTAGTATAGATTTTACCACATTTTTCACAAACTGCATGATATGGGAGAACCTCAAGATATTTTTCTTGTCCAGTTGTATCTTGGATTATTTGCCCTGCTAATTTTGCTTTACTTAGTACTTTTCTAACTTGGGGGGCCATTTTCCCTGTTCTATAGATGTTATATGCAGAGACAGGAGTAAACTCAATACCAGCTTCTTCTATTGACTCGCTGAGTAAAGACGACATGTGTTGTCCATAGCTGTCATGACAACCCCATGGATCTGGTATCATTGAAACTGGTTTGCCAAGGTGTTTTTTTAGCTCAGAAGATGTGCCAGCTGGTACCTTCCTCAATCCATCTAAATCATCTGCAAATGCTAAGAATTCCGCTTTTTGACCAAAATTTTCAATAGCTAATTTGAATCCATAAGCTCTGGATGCATCTGCAAATGATCCTATATGTGGAAAACCAGACGCTCCTAAACCACTTTCAGTTCTAACAATCTCAGGATGATCTCCTTTCAAGTTATCCTTACGCTTGATAACATCTAATGCGAGCTTATCTATCCAAGTACCTCTGCCGATAACTTCGTCGCTATCATCACCATAGTCAAAATCCTGGGACATTTTTCATCAGCCTAAATTAATTCTATATCAATACTTGAGTTAACGCAAAAGCAGTCCTTTATATTAATTACTCTTACGTATAGCAAAATATTAGGAAATCCAGGAGTATAGTTCAAGAACCTTTGAATTCCAAGTTTCATAATCATCTGGAGACGTAGGATAAGCTTTACAATGATTGGCTACAGCTTTACTTGTACTAATTGCTTTTTTCATAATTAACAAAAGCCCATATTTGGGAAAACATTTGATAACTCTATCTAGATAATCTATGAATGATCTTTTCTTCAAAATCCCTGCTGAGGTCAAATCTTCTTGTTTTACAACTTTTCTTTTTAGAAGGAATTCCAGTTTCTTAGGACCAATTTTTTCCAAAACAATTGTTAATATCCTGGCTCTAGCATGATCTGCTCCAAATTCTTTCATAACAAGGGTGTTGTATTTCCATAAATCCTCAAGTTTGAATGAGTTCTTCTCTAATGCCTCACAAGCTACTTCTCCAGCAAAACATCCTGCTAATAATGCTGGACCATGACCTTCAGCTGTTAATGGGTCTGCATGGAAAGCAGCATCACCTGCTACAATCAGCCCATCTCCTACGGCGTTCCACAATGGTGCTCTTATTGGGACCACATCTCCTCTTCCATCTAGTGTTTTGTAAGTACCCTTTGGATAATATTTCTCCATTGCTTGGAAGTATACTGATTTAACACTCTTCTTTGCGTGCTTTCCTACTTTTATAAATCCAGTTCCACAATTTAAACGATTTTCACCATCTGCAAAAAACCAGATGTAACCTGGTTCGGGAATGTCCATCTCATATTGTAGAACAATTTTACCCTCTAAATCATGATTTTTATTCAGTTCAATTATCTCTCTATAACATGGAGCAAAATCTTCCTTAGTAAGTGATTTATTAAGAAATGGTTCATATTCTTCAGGCAAGTTTATTCGTATGGTTGCCATAGTTCCACTACAATCAATCACCATTTTTGAGTGAATTTCAATTAGGTTGTTTTCAATATCTTTTACTAAAATTCCTATCACTTTGCTGTTCTCAACTATTGGTTCTTTGACTCTGAATTGTTCTTTCAGAATTACTCCAGCCTTAATTGCATCAGACAATAGTCTTTGACCAAATTTATGTCTATCAACCATATACCCAATAGCTGGGAGAATAATGTGATTCTTTGGTAGTGCTGTTCGCAGAACTAATTCTTCAATAAGAGTGTTAACTTCATCTTCTTGAGGAGGATCAACACCAAGTTTTTCTACAGCACAGTGAACTGTTTTCTTTGAAATAGCTTCTCCACAAACCTTATCTCCGATTTTTCCTTTCTTCTTTTTATCAAGAAGAAGAACCTTGAATCCTTTTTTTCGACAAATAATCGAAGTAGCTACTCCAGCAGGACCTGCACCAACAACAATAACATCATAGGAATCTTTCATTGATAGATTACCTAATAATAAGTTGTAAATAAATACTGTGGGATGACCATAGTTCTCTTAAAGAGTTAAGAAAAACTAATGCATTGATTCAAGAGTTTATTTTCAATGCATTTGATAAATAAAATTAAGGAGATTTAACAAGTTCTCTTGATATAGAAGACACTTTTTCTAAGACTTTTATTTCTTTTTTATCCCCTATAAATACTTGAAACATCTCAAAGATTGGAGAAGTATCCCCTGCAACTTTTATCTCAACTGAAGTAACTTTGCTAATTGGTGGTGGTTCTACTATCCACGTGATAATTTTATCTCCTGAACCATCAATTTGCTCCATAATCTGTGAATCTTCCGGTTCTTTACCAACTACAGCATGACTTGCTGGGAATTTATCAGCTACAGAAATGAATTCTTCTACATTTCCTTGAATATTTTTGATTATGTATAAAATAGAATAACCCATATCTCTTTCAGAGGATTTAATGAATTTTGCTACCTTGAAAATTGTTCTTCCTTCTTTATTCTGAATAATTTTCTTTCCTCTGAATAAATATGGGAAGTAGTCAATGTTATAGATTTTATCTAAATCTTGATTAGCAGCAACATTCTTGTGTCTCCATCTTACATTAGTCCCTTTTAGTTTAACATTCTCAATTACTGCGTTAGGGGGAAGAGCCTCAGGATTTGTTTTTAGAATTGTAAATTCAGGAGGAATTTCATCTATGATAAGTAACTCATGCAACTGACGATTGTGAATATTAATGTATTTGATACTTGAAGAGAATTCCAAGCCAGAAAGAGAAATGTCTTCAAATGTATTAAGAACCGCAATTACTTCATTTTCGATAATTTCCAAAATAGTTCTGTTTATCCTTTTAGATAACTTATAGCTGATTTCAACCTCTTGATTAGGTTGAACTTCGGGTATTTCCCAAATAATCTCAATAACATTCTCTTTTTTATCCTTATTTGGTTGAATTTCCAGATTACCAATTTCCATATTTTCTATTGCGAAACAATATGGCATCTCATCAATAATTTCAACTTCTGTTATAGCTTCCTTCTCTTTGTTCTTAAGACCAGAAATCAAGGTTACATCTTTAAGAGTTTCACCAATACCAAAGGGAATTTCTCTTTCAGTTGTTTTTATTTCACCATTTGCAAGTTTATATTGGCATCTGCTTTTAACTTTTGAAGGAACATGATACTTGTTATCTTCGATTAGTTTCTGAAGTAGTTCATTTCGAAGATATTCGTCTTCTGGTAATCTAGTGATTGTTATTTCATGGCCTAAAATCTTATTATCCTCACCAATCTCGAATGCTTTCTCTATTTCTACAGTATCAACTTTTCTAGTTTCTTTGATGATATCATCTAAATCCTGAGCAAAAAGATCATCTGATCTTAAGAGACGTAAAAGTAAATTGTAATCTCCAGCGATTCCTATTCCTAATAGATATTCTTCTATCCATCGAGCTACTCTTGTTTCATGAGAAGCTAAAATAGTTGACCAGAATTCATTAACTGTATCGACAATTTCCAATAAATTTCTACATTCTTTTTCGTTAATCAACCCATGTGTATCATAAAATGAAACGATTCCACTCATAGAAGTACCGAAAACATTGGTATATGGTTCAATTTTAATGAAATATCGTGTAGATCCCCATATTGCTTTTTGTTCAACCATCTTAATCTACCCTCACTGTTTCTTGAATTGAGATAACTTCATATTCTTCAAGCTGTTCTGTGGAAATCTCAAGGACTTCAGTAGAATTATTCTTATGATTCAATATTGTAATAGAATAAGTTCCTTCAGGTAGATAATTATGGACAAATCTTCTCACTAAGGAAACATTCTCAAATACTGTACTTGGACTTGCGGGTATAAGATCCAAATCACCAAAGATATCCATTTTGTTAATTTTGATAATCTCTCTGTTGCTTCTGGTCTCTTTCCTTCTTTCAAAAATAGTTCTCACTGTATCTAGATGGAAACTAGAGAGATCTTTATTGATTGATTCATTGTAAACCTTTTCTGCTTTTTGAATATCATCTAACCAAAGATATCTACTAATTAATTTGCTATATGCATATGATTGGGTATCTTGTTCTTCGATATTTTCCATAGCTTCTTCAACAAAATGCCACACAATTACAGATTCTATAAATTTGTCATTTTCTTCTAACTGCTTAATTTCACCTTCAATAAATTTCATAAATTCCTCTGGTGATTTTGTAGCTAGAAGCTCCTTTCCTTCTCTTATTATGTTTTGTACATCAT
>MEHH01000001.1 GCA_001940755.1 Candidatus Heimdallarchaeota archaeon AB_125 | reverse complement strand
CATAGAGATCGAGCTTATGTGGATACTCCTCTTCCAATTCTTTCTGGACAAACCCTAAGTGCAATTCATATGGTAATGATATATATTTCTCCTAAATGTACAAACCCAAAAATTGGTGACAAAGTTCTCGAAGTAGGGGCGGGAAGCGGGTATAATGCTGCTATGTTTGCAGAAATGGTTGCACCTGAAGCTTCTTCCAATCCAGGACACGTATATGCTAGCGAGATAATTCCTGAACTTGCTGAGTTTGCAAAAACAAACATTGATAAAACAGGTTATTCTGAAAGTGTAACAGTTCTTCAATCAGATGGAGGATTAGGATATCCTGAAGAAGCTCCTTATGATATTATCTCAGTTGCAGCTGCTAGTAAAAGAGTACCTCCACCTTTGTTAAAACAACTGAAAATTGGTGGAATCCTTGTTTTACCTCTTGGAAGAATGTTTTATCAAGAGCTTGTACTTATCAAAAGAGAATCTGAAGATGAATATGCTGAGAAAAAAATGGGTGGGGTTGCATTTGTACCCTTAACTGGAAAATATGGTTGATTTTCTTCTTTTAGGCAAGTTTTTTAACTGAACTATAGAAATTAACTTGCTAGGTGAACTCACATGGGTGTCAAAAAAATTAGCGACCTTTTTCAAGGGACTCCAATAGAACTGGATCAACTACGTCAGAAGAAATTAGCAGTTGATGCATATAATATAATTTACCAGTTTCTAGCATCAATACGAGGGTATGATGGGGGACTGTTAACCGATTCTGAAGGTTCAGTAACTAGTCATTTATCTGGACTATTGTATAGAAATGCAAGGTTAATTGAGAAAGGAATTCAGCTAGTTTATGTTTTTGATGGAGCTCCATCAAAACTGAAGAGAGAGGAAATTCAGCGAAGAGCTAAAGTGAAAGAAAAAGCCAGAGAAGAGTATGAAGATGCTTTAGAAAGAGGGGATATGGAAAGAGCTCGCACAGTTGCTCAAAGAACGAGCAAGCTTACAAAATCAATGGTTGAAGATAGTAAGAAGCTTTTATCATCGATGGGAATACCAATTATTGAGGCACCACAAGAAGGGGAATCACAAGCTGCACATCTAGTGAGAACAAACAAAGTCTACGCTGTTGCTTCTCAAGATTATGATAGTTTACTTTTTGGGTCTCCATTACTAGTAAGAAATCTAACTCTTTCAGGGAGAAGAAAACTTCCTCGATCTAATAGGTTTACGACCATCAATGTTGAGCTTTTTAATACAAGAGATTTACTTCAAGCTCTAGAAATTACTAGAGAACAATTGGTTGATCTGTCTATTCTGATTGGTACAGATTTCAATCCTGATGGCGTTAAAGGAGTTGGTCCCAAAACAGCTTACAAATACATCAAATTACATGGAAATTTAGAAACTGTTCTGGAAAAGGAAACCAAAATTGAACTTAATGCAGATTATGAAGCAATACGAGAAATATTCCTAAATCCTCCAATTGTTGAAGATGTTAATCTGAAATTCAAATCAATAGATGTTGAAGGAGCAGTTGAATTTCTATGTGAAGAGAGAGGATTTGCAAAAGAAAGAGTAATTAGTACTCTACAAAGAGCAAAAAAGGGACAAGAAACTGCTTTGAAACAGAAAAATCTTGATGCATTTTTCGGATAATGATTAAAATGTCTTCCAACTACTCTATTTTTGTAAAACTTGGTTCAAACAAAGAGCTATCAAAATTAGAGTTATCTGTTTTATTAAAGAAAATTGGTGTGGAAAATATTGCTTTTACTGAATGGATGGATTATATTTTATTAAAGTTAAACAGGAATAGTTTTACCAAATTCTTTAAACAACTTGATAAAACTGGCAGTATAGTAAAGGCTGGTTATATCAATTCTTCAGTAAATATTGAGAAGGAAGATGAATGGAAACTCAAAATTAAAGATCATTTAGTTATGAATATAAACAAACATTCATCCGATAAAAATAAACAACTAAAAGTTGCTTTAGATGTTCAAACAAAAAGTCTAGAGTTAAGAAATAACATTGTTGAATTCATAAGAACAACAATTACTAACTACTCAAAAGACATGAAGTTACTTACAAAAATTCTAGGAATAAAGAAAACATACTCTCAATTAACACCATATCAGTTTTACAAAGAGAATCTTCATAGAAGAGGATTTGAGATTATTTGTTTTGTTGTTAAATCTAAACTTATTTTTGGTATTACTAACTGGGTTACTAATCCATTACTAGACATCAAACAAGATGAGGGGAGACAAACAAGACTTTTCACTCATGGAACATCAATTAAACTTTCTAGAACACTTGTGTTTCTTTCTGAAGTATCTGATGAAGGATTAATATTAGATCCTTTTTGTGGAACTGGTACTATTCTGATTGAAGCACTTAAACAAAAAATACGAACTATTGGTGTGGATAAAGACCCTAAATGCTTTAGAGCTACTAAAGAAAATCTTAATGCTTTTAGTTTAAAATATCCTGCAAAAGCTAAAATGAAGGACAAGTGGGTTGTTTATAGTCAAGATTCAAGAGATTTAGGAAAAACACTAACAGACAAAAACCTTGATGCAATTGTTACAGAACCACATCTTGGCCCGTTTTTGAAAGATCTTCCTTCAAAAGAAGAAGCAAGAGAAACTATGAAATCTCTTGAGAAGCTTTACATTAAAGTTTTACAAGAGGGATCCAGTTTTCTGAAAAATAATAGGAAAATTGTATTTATAATACCTGTGTATCGATATCCAGATGGACTTGAAGTGAATCCTAACATAGAAAGAATAGCTAATCAGTGCTCTTTACTTATTCAAGAAAGAAGCGAATTTTTCCATGTATCAGTACCAGTGCAAATAGGCAGAAAACATAATGTCATTAATAGATATTTAGTAATTTTTACAAACCATTCAAGCTAATCAAGATGGTTTTGTTAGCAAATTTCTTGCTAATTAATCCTCTCCAACTGCTAAAAAATTCATGTCTTTGGTCATTTTTTGAATTCGGCGTTTAGTTTTTGATATCCAACTAACATGGATTAAGCCTTGATTCTCAAGTGTCATTAGAGCTTTATTAAGTTCAGAATCAGAAAAATCTCCATACATATCTTTCAGTGGATTTTCTAAATCACTTTCTAGAATTACTCCTCCTCTTTTATCTAGTAAAGCTAAAATACATGATTTAAGGGGTGTAACTTTCCACATACCGTTTTGGGTCATGAAGTACATTTTATTTAATTGTTTAAATGCCTTGTGTTTGAGAAAAAATCTGTTCTCTAAAAGTCCCATTAAAGAAATAGTAGTTTTCTATACACATAAACAAAGACTCCACGTAAAGCAAAATTTTTAATAGGTGTAACTTTTGACGTCTTCAGTCATCATGAATGCGAGAAATAGGATATACCTGATATTCTTTTTGGCAATAGGAATTATCTTTCTAATTATCGCTATTGTCCAAAGTCAAGTTCTATGGTACGATCAAATCAGCTCATTTACTGATTTTGTAATGAAGGATTTCTTGAGTACATATGTAACTGGTTTTCCAAATCCAATAACAGGCTAAACAGGTGATTAGAAATGGCTACAAAACAATTAAAACCAATATTCTCAACAATTCTCAGACCTTTCCAAAATCATAGAATTAGAATCATAAGATTTATTGTTCAATTTATAATGTTTGGGCTTCTTAATGGTTTAATCTTCGGATTAGCAAGAACACAAATGCTCTTACCAATTGCTTTTCCAACTGGAGGACCATTCTCAACAGTATGGAATGCATTTGAAGCTTTGCAATATCTTCTAACTGCATGGGTATTCCCCTATCTAGCTCTCTCAGTATTTATGCTATTTGGATCAATATTGGGAAAAACCACCTGTGGGTGGGTATGTCCATTTGGACTCTTTCAAGATTTATTTAGACTAATTCCGATAAAGAAAAAGAGAGTATCTCGTCCAACCAACAAAAGTCTAAGCAGAATTGGAACTGCTATACTTGTTTTTATCTTAATAATGTCATTCATCATTGGTATCACTTTTAATAATAGTGGCACAAAAACAACATTCGGTGCAGGTAAAGACATGCCTTATAGCACTATAGATCCTGCTTCTACACTTTTCGCCACGCTGTACTATTATCTTTACTGGGGTATGCAAAATGCTTCCTTTGGAGCTGAAATAGGACAATGGAAATTCCTCTTCTTCTTAAGAATAATTATCTTCATTATCGTTATAGTCTTAATCACATTGTATCCAAGAGCATATTGCAGATGGATATGTCCAACTGGAGTGCTTCTAGGATTTTTCAGTCGATTTAGTATATTTGGACTCAGAGTTAACAAGAACAGATGTACAAGTGGTTGTGATAGTTGTGAAAAAGCATGTCCTGTACAAGTGCCGATACTTACGTATGATAAGGATGTAACGGATAAGATGTGTATAAATTGTGGTGAATGTGTTGATGCATGTAAAGAAGGTGCATTAAAACTAACAGTCAGAATTTAACTGAACCAAAAACTCCATTTTTCTCTTTTTACTTTATTCCATTTTATTTCAGCAAATGTTCTATAGCTATATATACTAAATTATCAATAATTTATTGTTAACTTAGGAAGAAAACAAACCGTTATATAGTTACAACTCAATCAAAAAAATAGATAAGAATTAAGAACCACAGTCTGAGGAATTATTATGGCTGAAAAAGAAATTACCCTTAGGGTGGCTGAAGCTAAACAAAGAGATGTAGGACGAGGGAAGGTCAGATTAGATAGTATGGCTATGTCTAAAATTGGTGTTTCTACTGGAGATATAGTAGAAATTGTTGGAAAACGTTCAACAACTGCTGTAGCATGGCCTTCATATCCAGAGGATCTTAAAAAGGAGATAATTAGATGCGATGGTGTCATTCGCAGAAATGCAGGAGTTTCTCTTGGTGACAAAGTTGTTGTTAAAAAAGCAAAAGTTAGTGTTGCTAGACAAGTAACTCTTGCTCCTGAACAAATGTCTGTCAATATTGATTTCAGCTTCGAAAATTTTGTTAAAAGAAAATTGTTAGGTCAACCATTATCAAGAAAAGATACAGTATTAATTCCAATTCTTGGTAGAGCTATACCCTTCAATGTGGTTAGCACAGTTCCCTCTGGAATTGTTGTTGTAACAGAAGGCACTCAATTAAAAGTAGCAGAAAAGCCATTAGTTGAAGGAGCAAAATCTGCACCAAGTATTTCTTATGAAGACATAGGGGGGCTTCATCAAGAAATTCAAAAAATACGTGAGATGGTAGAACTACCACTTAAGTTTCCTCAACTATTTGAAAAACTAGGAATTGATCCTCCTAAAGGTGTTCTGCTGCACGGACCTCCTGGTTGTGGAAAAACTTTGATTGCAAGAGCAGTAGCTAACGAATCAGAAGCTCATTTTATTGTTATAAATGGTCCAGAGATTATGTCCAAATTCTATGGTGAATCAGAACAGCGACTGAGAAATATTTTCAAAGACGCAGAAGATAACTCACCAAGTATAGTATTCATTGACGAATTAGATGCAATAGCTCCAAAACGAGAAGATGTTACAGGTGAAGTTGAACGAAGAGTTGTTGCTCAATTGTTAGCGTTAATGGATGGGCTTATTTCTAGAGGACAAGTTATTGTTATAGGAGCAACCAATAGACCAAACGCAGTTGATCCAGCATTAAGACGACCTGGAAGATTTGACAGAGAAATAGAAATTCATGTTCCTGATAGAGATAGTAGAGAAGAGATTTTACTCATCCATACAAGAGGTATGCCATTGGCACAGGATGTTGAACTCAAAGCTCTTTCTGATGTGACTCATGGGTATGTAGGGGCCGATTTGCAAGCTTTAAGTAGAGAAGCTGCTATGAAGACTCTAAGAAGAGTTTTACCCTCAGTTAATCTTGAGGAAGAAAGTATACCGGCGGATGTCTTAGATCAACTTGAAGTGACACATGAAGATTTTATATTAGCTTTCAAAGAAATTACTCCAACAGCTGTAAGAGAAGTTTTCATTGAATCACCGAACATACCTTGGGATGAAGTAGGTGGATTAAAGAGCGTGATAGAAGAAATCAGAGAAGCTATTGAGTGGCCTTTAACAATGCCTGAAGCTTTCAAGAAAGTTGGAATCAAACCTCCTAGAGGAATATTGCTTTACGGACCTCCTGGTTGTGGTAAGACTCTTCTAGCAAAAGCAGTAGCAACAGAATCAGAAGCAAATTTCATTTCAGTTAAAGGACCAGAAATACTATCAAAATGGGTAGGAGAAAGTGAGAAAGCAATAAGAGAAGTGTTTAGAAAAGCTAGACTAGCAGCACCTTCAATCGTCTTTTTCGATGAGATTGACTCACTCGCTCCAATACGTGGAATGTCCTCTGATAGCAACGTAACAGAACGTGTCATTAGTCAGCTTTTAACAGAATTGGATGGATTAGTGGAACTGAAAGATATTGTAGTTATAGCAGCAACAAATAGACCAGATATTGTGGATCCTGCTTTAGTTCGTCCTGGACGTTTTGATAGGTTAATTTATGTAAACCCTCCAAATCAGAAAGGAAGGTTAGACATATTCAAGATTTATACAAAAGACATGCCACTAGATTCAGCAGTTTCACTTAAGGAATTAGCATCCTCTACAGAAGGTTTTGTTGGTAGTGATATTGAAGCTTTATGCAGAGAAGCAGGGATGTTAGCTTTAAGAGAATCATTTGATATTGAAGCTGTTAGAATGGAACACTTCAATGCAGCCCTTGATAAAGTACATCCAACAGTTACTCCAGATGTTATAAAATATTATGACAAAATTGATGAAAAGTTTAAGAGGCCAAGTCAAGTCACCAGTCCAAAAGTCGGTTATACATAAAAACTTCTCTTCTTTCAATTCTTTTTAATAAAATTTTCTTTCTTTTGAATAGCTATGATGTTAAACAAATTTTTAAGAATAAAGTAGGAGAATTAATATCATAGGGTTGTTAGAAATTTGATGGGGTTTTATATTATCGACAAAGAAAAAATGGACATCTTATTCTGTAGACCACTTTCTGTTAAAGCAGATGAAACAGAAGTAGATTCTATTGTTAAAACTTTGTTAGATTTCTATAAACAATCTGAAGAACAACCTTTGTTAAAGGATTTACAAGTACTGCGATTTGCCAAATCAAAAGTAATCTTCATGAGTAAATATTCGTTCTTGTTTATTCTTCTTAGCCCTCAAAACTACTCAACTGAAATGATCTCATCACAATTGTTCTTTTTCATGAAACTGTTCTTAAATGCTTTTGAAATAAAAGATGAAAAAAGCGCTACTGAATTTTTAAAGGAACTTGAAGGAATTAAAAGAAGGGAAATTTCTGAATCATTGTCACATTCATTCATGCTATGGAATGTTCTAGATTTACATGTAGAAGATATTGACAAAAGGAATTTAATTGAAGTTTTTGAAAATGTCTTAAATTCAATTTGGCTAGGGATTAGATTATATCTTGTTGAAAATGAATCAAAGATATCAAATGATTATTTACAAGAGCTCAAGAACTCTACAGATGATTATCTTGAGAAAAACACATATTTAATCAAGGAGAAATTTTCTCTAGAAGAGGATGATGGCTTCAGTTTCTGTGATATTGATATTCAGAGAGGAACAACTGTTGAGATAAAAAGAGAATTTTTACTGTTGCTAAAGGAAATAGTAGATATCATTGAAGATAAACTTGGAGTAAAGGAATTGCGACAGATTGTAGCATCAAAATCACCATCTACAATTAAAGTGGAATGGGAAAGGATGATGGGTCTAGGGATACTACAAGATGTATTAAATACAGTTTGGAGGTAAGAAAATGAATCAGTTACAAAAAATAATATGCGTTGGTTCGGCATTTGTTGGTAAAACATCACTAGCTAGAAGATTTACATTAAACACTTTTATTCACAGCTATATTCCTACTTTAGGGGTGAGTTGGCTTACAAAAACAATTACATTATCTCCAGAAGAACTGAATGAAAATTTAACAAAGGAAATCTATAGTGATCCCTTAACTATTAGACTTTCTTTATGGGACACAGGCGGCCAAGAAATGTTTACCTATCTCCGCCCTAAATACTATGCTGGTGCAACTTGCGCAGTAATTGTCTATGATATTACTAATCAGAGTTCGTTTGATGATTTAGAAATTTGGGTAAATGAAGTTGTTTCAAAATGTCCTGATATCCCAATAATTATCTGTGGGAATAAATTTGATTTAAATGAAGCCAGATCTTTAGAAAAAGAAACAATTCTTGAATATACCAGATTGCATAAATTTGATTATGTAGAAACTTCAGCTCTTTCTGGTTTCAATGTGGATAAGATATTTCATCATGCAAGTAGATTATCTCACCAATTTGGAGACGAAATGCTAAAATTCAGAAAGGAATTTACTCTCTAGTTTCATTGAATTTGCACTAAATCTCAGTATTAAAACACAAGATTTATCATTTTTGGACAAAACTAGCTCTCATGAGTGACAAAGATTCTTCTATTATTACAAAGTATGTTTCCGTTGATGGCAATAAACCATTATCTAAAGTTGTATCTATGTTCAAAGAGAAAACAAGAGAAATACTAGTTTTTGAGGAAAATGATGTGTTTCTTGGTTATCTAACAAAAAGATATGTTACACATCAATCAAAGATTCAACCAGACGCAAAAGTATCAAGCTTAATAAAACAAGTACCAACTGTGCAAAAAGACTCAGCTCCAGATGTGATTGCTCGAGCTATCTTATCGGAAAAGATTTTTTCTGTTCCAGTAGTTGAGAATGGTAAGGTTATAGGGGTTATCCGGGATATAGACTTGCTAAGAGATTCAGAAGATATTTTTGGCAGTAAAAAAGTCAAAGAAGCCATGACTAAACAACCTATTGTTGTTACTTCTGATACTTCTGTTGCTAAATTTATTGCAACATGTAGAACTAATAATATTTCTAGAACTCCAGTAGTTAATGAATCAAACGAGTTAGTAGGTATAATGAGTCCTCATGATACAACTGATCTAATTCTCTCAAAATCACCAAAAAAACTAGATATGCTTTCAACAGCCGTTAAGGAGCTAATGACCCAAGAAGTGGTGACTTGTACAGAAAATGATTTCTTAATAGAAACTCTGGTTAAACTTGATAGTGCGGATCATAAAGCATTAATTGTTGTAGATAAAGAAAATCATCCTGTAGGAATAATCACTACAACCGATTTACTTGAAACAGTCTCTATGCCACCAGAAACTGAAGGTTATTACTTCAGAGTTCTTGGAGATGTTGATGATTCTGATATGGAACCTGTAATTGACATGGGTGTTGAAGTAGTAAAGAAATATGCTGATATCATTGGTACATCTGGTCAATTGTTTATACATGCAAAAGCAATACCTAAGAGAAAGTTTCGTGGAGAGATTCTATATCAAGTAAGGGTAAGAATTTCTACTAACAAAGGAAAAACTTACGTTTCCAGATCTGATGGTTATGGTGTTTTTGGTGCCCTTGCAGTTGCTTTAGATAGAATCGAGAGAGAAATTGTTTCTGAAAGAGAACTAGAAATTCAGAGAGGGCAAACTGGAAGCGAAAGATATATTCTAGAAGAGATTGAAGAATTGTAGTTTTTTTTCTTCATTCTCAATTTTATTTATTTTGACAATCACCTACCGTTAGGCTTTTGTATGTTCTTTTTTGGTATTGACTGAAAATGAGTGAAGCACAACCAACGAAGAAAAGAAGAGCAAATTTTGCTATGCTGAATAGAGAAGTAATCAAACCAGGGTATTGTGTGTCTTGCGGAGGATGTGAAGCTGTATGTCCGGTTTATGTGATTTCAATAGAGCAACTTATTCCTAAACTGGTTGGAGGTTGTATCTCTTGTGGTGCTTGTGTAGATATTTGTTTGAGATACAAACAACGAAAAGAACAACCTATTTACGATGAAACAAGTTTAGGAGAAATTATGGAGATCTATAAAGGTCATTCAATATATGGGGACGTTAGAGAAAGAGCACAGAATGGAGGAATTGTTACAACTTTACTCTTAAATGCAATGAGAAAAGGAGATATTGATGGTGCGTTAGTAACAGGACACATTAATGATCTTTTAGGACCTGTTCCTCGTTTAGCACTAAATGAACTTGATATAAGAAAATCTGCACGTTCAAAATATGTACTTAATCCTTTACTTATCAAACTCACATCTATTAAATTAAGTCATAAAGATTCAGTAGCTGTTGTAGGATTACCATGTCATATTGATACCTTGACAAATGTTATTGATAAGAAAAACCTAGGAGCAGACCACCGAGTAAAGTACAAAATTGGTCTCTTTTGTATGAGTAGTTATAATCCAAGAGATTTCAGAAACATTCTTTCCCAAAATCTTGGTTTGGATGCAGAAGAACTAACTAAGACAGATTGTGCTCGAGGAAAATTCTTCTTTGTAGCTCCAGATGGAACTACAGATATAAAAATAAAAGAATGTGCTGAAGCAAAAGCTGAAGGATGCAAATATTGCAAAGATTTCTCCGCTGAATTTGCCGATATATCTATTGGTAATGTTGGTGTTGATGATGATAGTAATTTAATTATAATTCGTACTCAAGCTGGAAAAGAATTATTTGATTTAGCTCTTCAAGAGAATATTCTAGATGTTGAAAAAGTAGAACAAGATAAATGGGAAGAAACTCTAGCAGCAGCTCTTAAGCTCTCTTCAGTCAAAAAGAGAACCACTAAATCTTTACCACCAATCGAAACTAATTAATCCTTCTTTACTTTTATTTCAACAGGTGAGAACAATAACAAGAGTAGAGATAATTCCTTTAAAGCTACCAATTATAGCTCTAAAAGATGATGTTGCTTCTCTAATTATTGACTCTCTTGAAGAAGAAAAACTAGAGATAAATGAAGGAGATGTATTTGTAATAGCCCATACAATAATCTCTAGAGCTGAGGGAAAAGAATTTTTTTTACCAGAAATTGCTCCTTCTCCTTTAGCTGAAATAATCTCAAGAAAAACAGGAAAGGATCCTGCTTTAGTGCAATTAATTGTTAATGATGCTTCAAAGATTCTTAAGGTTAGAAATAACATCATAATCACTAAAACTAAGCATGGGTGGATTTGTGCAAATTCTGCTGTTGATCAATCCAATGCTCAATCAAATTGTGCTGTTACTCTCCCTGATGATTCCAACAAATCAGCAATGGAAATTTATTCGACTCTATCTAATAATTTGAAAAAAAACATCTCTGTTATTGTCTCGGATACTCATGGAAGAGCCTTAAGACGAGGTGCAATTAATGTGGCAATTGGGTCTTATAATTTTCCAGTAATTGATGATGTTAGAGGAAGATCGGATATCTTTGGATATGAACTTACTTCAACAATAATAGCTTTAGCTGACGAAGTTTGTTCAGCTGCAGAACTTGTAATGGGACAAGCAGGTGAAATGACCCCAGTAGTTATTGTAAGGGGAATGCAGTTTAGATCTCCAGTTTCTAATGTTGAAGAACTTCAATTCGAGGATGATCGACGTCTTTTCAGATAAGTTATTGCTGATTGTCAATAACAGTAATTTAAAAACACTATAAATTTAAACTAGCTTGTATACCTTCTGTTAGAGGTGGCCTTTGTTGTTTAAAGGAATGAAAAAATCTTCAACTGAAAAAGCAAATGAAGAATTAGGAAAAGCTAGGTTAGCTGCTCAACAAAAGAATTACAAAGATGCTGCCAAATTTGTTGAAACTGCAATTGAAATCTTAAAGGAAGAAGATAATAGAAAACAATTAGATATGGCTAAAGCATTACGAAATGAATATCTTGGAATGGATGCAATAAAATACAACAAGGCATTGGAAGCAGCTAATTATTTAGGTCGGTCAGGTGGTTTTTACCACAGATTAGGAATGATCACTGAATTTCAAAGAGTATTCGAACAGCAAGCGAAAATTCTAAGAGTTATAGCCAGGCAACTAATGCAGGAAAGAAGGTTTGTAGATGCAGCATCACATTTTGAACAAGCTGCAATGGCTTATCAGAGGTTGAATAACAAAGCAGATGAAATGGATTGTAAAGCCAAATCATATATATCAAGAGCTGCAGCTGAAAAACATATCTCAGGAAGAAAATTGTATCTCAAAAAAGCAGTAGAATTAATTGAAGAAAGAGGATCTGAAGAGCCAATAATAAAAGCTCATCTTGCATTTTATAACGCTCTTTTTGTAGAAGATGAAAGGCCAAAGTTGGCATTACAGTATTATTCAGATGCTCTCCAAAACTATCAATTAGCCGGCTCTCAGAGCAGAATCCAAGAAGTAAAAGCTAAGATGGAAAAGCTCACAAAGAAAATATAGTTATCTCAATCTGAATAGATACTCTATCTAATTTGCTGGGGGAAGTAAACAAACATTTAAAAGATTCCTAAGGTATAGATTCCCAAAATAAAAACCGGAGGCTTTACATTTGGTAAGCATATTACAATCATTGAAGGTTTCAATTCTGTTCTTGTTTCTAGGTTTAATTCCTTTACTAGTTGCTATTCTTTCATTTGCAGCTATGTTAAATAATGGAATACTTAATTTAGGATTTGTTGCAATCGACGGATCTGCCATAGCATATATATGGCTTATTGGTTTAATTGTTGGTTTGCTGATTTTCTTCGTTGGTTTATTCAAAGCAATCGGAGATATAACAGAATCTGCCTTAATTGAATAATTCAAGGAACATACAAAAACTAACTTCTTTTCCCTTCCTTTTAGAATCACTTTTATTGTTGACTAAATTTTCTCAAAGCGAGCTTAGTATTTTTTCTCGATTTTTATCCCAAAATAGATTTAAGTGTATTAATACTACCATTCTCAACAGGTAGGTACCATCATCTGCTAAACTATTTTAGGAGAATTGAGATGATACGAACATCAGAAGAGAGCATTAGCGAGTCTAGTTCAGCTTTAATGGTTCCAAGTAGATTATTATACAACAGAATCTTTAGTCTCTCAAGTGTAGGAAAATTAATCATAATCGGTGTTCTAATTGGCGTATTATATCTCTCTTATTCTCTTCTCAGTTACTATTTGAAATCCTATTACTTTCCATTTATAGTAATTTTTGTTATAGTAATGTTCTTTGTAGTATGGGTCACAAGTCTTTATTTTTTATTCTCGATGACAGGTACAGATATTGAAAAGTCGGTTATTAAGAAGATTTTTCCTTTACTATTAGTTACAGCTTCATTAACAGCTTACTTCGCTACAGTAATTGAGAACAAAGCATTTCTGCTTGTTTTCACATTTAAAGATCTTTTAACGTCAATAGGTGTACCTGGAGTTACGTACCAAGCAGCTAATACTGTACTATATGTTTCAATAATTCCAATTATTGAGGAAATTGCTAAAATATTTCCACTTCTTATTTTACTCGGAAATTTTGTAAGAATTAATAATAAGAAGAAGAACATAATAACCAATTTGATTCCTACTCATCGAACATTTATATTACTAGGAGGGTTTTATGGAGCTACTTTTGATTTATTTGAACAATTCTTATCTTTCTCAATTTTAAGCAATCCTCCTGAAGGATATCTTGCATCTGCTCTAACTAATCAAGAAATAATAGATGTGCTGATTAATTCGAGATCAATATTTCCTCTACATACGATAACTTCAATGATACTTGCTTTTGGTATAGGTTATGTCTTTATATCTAGAAAAGATAAGAGGAAGATTGTACCCAGAATATTCCTTGTTCTAACTTTGTTTGCATCTGTAGGATTTCATGCATACTGGAATTATAATTTCCAGGTTTTTAGTGAGAAGTTCATTTTATCCCAGCTTCAAATAATGGGATATATCTCTTATGCTGCTTTTGGATTCTTTGCTTTGTGGATTTTATTAAAGGTCCCGAGATTATGTCCTTCATGTTACAGTGAACACAGAACTAAGAACTGCGGGAAAACAGAGAAAAATTTTGATAAATATAAGCAAAAAATTCGAAAGAAGAAACGAATTAATAGACTTTTTGAAAATTCAACAGAAATGCTTAGATGTCCGGAATGTCAATACCCTTTTTACAATGGAGAATTTTGTGGTAATTGTTGGTCTTTTCCTAAACTTCAATGTGAAAACTGCAACCAAGTTATTCCAGCTTTTAGTAGAAATTGTTGGGCATGTGGTTCTGATACACCAACCTTATTTGAAAAAATGGGGTCATCATCGCAGCCATTATACATGAATCTTTCAGTTGGATTTGCTAGAATTATAAGTATAGGAATAATCATCATCTTCGTAGTCGTTTTCGTTACAATTGATAATACTTTACAATTTCTGGGGAACACTATTTTTCTATTAAACGTAATAATAGCTTTAGGGGTAAGCGTATCTTGGTATGCCTCCTCAAAGAACAGAGTTAAATCAATTCTAGCTTCAATTAATATTACTTCTATTGTTGTTTTTTCTCTAATAATAACAACCTTGTACTTATCGATATTTGCTGTTTTTTTGATAATATCAGTCTATCAAATTTTCTTTGGTCTGATCGGTATTAGCCTTATTCTATTAGTTGATTCTCTATTCATATATTTCATAGTAAAAGCATCAAGGGGGACAAATCTCATCATTTTGTAGGTGATATTATGGCAAGACAAGATACCACCTATGTTCCACCTCAACCTAAGAAGGATAAAACGGAACATACGCCTTTTAAGCTTGATTTCAAGTATTTATTGTACAAATTATTCTTTCCTTCATTGAAGAACAGAGGTAAACGAGAGTATGTTGGAATTCTTGTAAGAAGAAGCTCAACTTATCTAGCAATTGCTTATTCCATAACTATAGTTCTAAGTATAATTATGTACTATATCAATGATTTATCATTATTCTATGGTCTTATTTGGAGCCCTGAAGAAATTCTTTATATCCCCTTTCTATCAACCTTCATTTCACAAAATCTCGATTCTTTAGTAGCTAACTATATAGTTACCATTTTCTTGCCTTTCTTCATATCAGGTATAATATGTGCTATACTCTGGGGAGAAGAAGCTAGAGATCTTGTTCTTAGTTCTGCTGTGGTTACTTTTCTGCTGTTCATCACTTTGCATCTCTCACAAGTAATCCTATTCAGTACTATGGCCGCAAATATTTCAGGAGTCCTTTCAGGATTCTGGTATCTAGGCTTTATTTTCATTTTCTCTCTCTCTTTCTTAATAATATGCTCTTTAGGAGGAATTGTAGGTGTTCGATTTGGGAAACTGTTTGTTAATATGTTCCTTCCTAAAAAAGGGGCTAAAATCTCATTTTCTAATTTGATACAACCTAAAATGCCCCTATCTGTTCAAACAATTTTTGATTTGGACAAACCTCCAAAATATGATAACAGGCAGTACCATGCATTATCAATGGTTTATATGAATCGGAAAGTAGAGACATTATTAAAATCAACTGAGAAAAAAAATTGTAGATTTTTTGCAGATAGTAAATGTGCATTTCTTGGTTATGTTACATCTGAACACAAATATCAGATTTGTTTAACTGACTATTGGCCATTATGCAGAATTTATGCTTTCCTAAGTGAAAGTAAATTAATTGTTGATGAATCTCTCGAAGGTGATAAGAATGGCTAGGAATATTACAAAATATATCAATCTTAGAGTTCTTGTTCTCGTAGCGTGTCTTGTTGTTTTTGTTTTGATAAATAGTTCTCAAGAGAGTTATGAGGGAATCAATGATGTCCCCGTTAGTACACTTATTACTACGAATGTTGGGTCTTTCAACACTACAACAGAAACCTTCCCCTCCTCAACTGGGCCAACTTACCCCACTGACACTCCTTCTCCTACTTCAAATGGTGAAATCATACAAACAGAAAAACCTAGTGTGCCTTCCAGAGTTCTCCCCATAGGTATAGGTATAGCAGTAATAATTTTGATTTTCTTATTATATTTTAGAAGAAGAAAAGAAGTGAGTCATTCAAGCACAAAAACAACACAAAGACAAACCACATTAAAATCAAGAAGACATAAGTTTAGAACACAAATAGTAACACTAGTTGATTTATTAGAGAAATTTTTGAGACATGGTAATTTTGCAGAAGGAATTATTTTTGGTTATCATCAGCTGGATAAAAATATGAAAAGAGTTCTTGGAATTAAAAGAGAAACTTATCTTACTCCAAAAGAATTTTCTATGTCTCTAAATTTACCTGAAATTTTACCTCATTTTAGAAGTATTGTAGATATTTTCTATGAAGCTCGTTATAGGATATCTCAGATGAACTATAATGATCTAGAGAGATTCATACTAGAATTGAAAACTATCAAGGACATGAGTGGCAAAGAAGTTGATATTCAGATAACACAGACTGAAGAATTAGGTGAGGAAGAATGAAGAGATCGAGAGCTTTCTTTTCTAAGAAATATTCACCATTTTTTAAAATGGTAATCCAAACTCTATTACTATTTGTTATTTTTACAATTCCTTTAAGCATCAATGTAACACATACTCCTCCTCCTTATACAATGTATAATACTTCTCCAAGTGGATTATCAACTTTTAATACAATTCTACAAGAGAGAGGGTTTAATACTACTCGGACAATATTATCAACTGATCCAATTTTGAAACTTCCAGATTCATCAATACTTGTTATTGCTGGAGGGGTAAAGAATTATAGGTCATCAGAAAAAGAAATTATTGATTCATTTGTTGGAAGAGGTGGAACACTTCTTCTTCTCGGTGGCTCAGGTTCCTCATATGATCTTGCAGATTATTTTGGAATAACAATGTCTTTTTCTATGCTTTTGGCAACAGAAAACTATTACCCCACACCCGAATATATTTTCACTCATTCTCCTACAACTGTTAATAGAACTTTATGTTTTGCATTTTCAAAAGCAATACTTTATGTTGCTACAAGTGATCAACAAAATGAAGTTCAATCTATCTCAACAGAGCCTACTGTTTTTATTGATACAAATGGAGATAAGATGTGGGATCAGATTGCAGAAGATACTCGAAGTTACAAAGTAGCAGTAGCAGTAAGTAGAGGTTTTGGAACTATTGTTGTCATCTCCTCTATGAGTTTTCTTACTAATGATTTATATCTTGCTGGTTTTGATAATATAAATCTTACAATTAGTCTTATAGGTTCATACACTGGAGGATCAGAGTTATTGGTTTGTTTTGAAGAAAGCCATAAAAGATGGCCTTTTGCTTCAACAGAAGGTATAATCAACCAAACATATGGTAACATTATTTTGTATTCAAAAACAAAGATTTTTATTTTCATAACAATTCTTCTGTTATTGGTTTTGTATTATATAACTCCTAGATTTAGAGATGAATTTAGAACGAAGGAATCCTATAAGAAATTTATATCAAAAAAGATCTGGAGCAGAAGAAGAGAGTTATTTGATACTTTTGGAACTCCAATAAATCCAACAGTTGAGGAAAAAGTTCTTTCTTATTTATATTTTCAGCATGAACTTTATCCAAGTAAAGCTTACAATTATTTCATATTAGAGAAGATGAAATTTGTACCATCTCACCTATATGAAGAGGAAGAGAGAGAGCTTTTTGAGCTCGCATTAACAAAAAAATTAGACCACGATACGTTCCTTTTTCTGTTTAAGAGATTGGAAATTATACAAAAAAGAAGGCGATATTAATGACACAAGTACAAGAAACTAAAGAAATTTTTAACAAAATAATGGATGAAATGAAAAAAAGGATAGTTGGAAATGAAAATGTCATTGAATTAATGTTTGCATCACTTCTAAGTGGAGGACATGTTCTTCTAGAAGGCGTTCCAGGAGTTGCTAAAACTTTGATGGCTAGCACTTTGGCAGAAGTAATTAAGGTAGGGTTTAAGCGAATCCAGTTTACCAGCGATTTGATGCCAGCAGATATTACAGGTGGGAATATATATGAAAGAGAAACTAGTTCTTTCAACTTCATTGAAGGTCCTGTATTCACGAATGTTCTTCTAACAGATGAAATCAACAGAGCACCACCGAAAACACAATCAGCTTTACTAGAAGCTATGCAAGAAAAACAGGTTTCTTCGGGAAAGAAAACATACAAGCTACCGGAACCATTTATGGTAATAGCAACGCAAAATCCAATTGAAAGTACAGGAGTCTATCCTCTCCCTGAAGCCCAAATAGATCGTTTTCTTGTTAAAATACCAGTTTATCCCCCTTCTCTTCAAGGTGAAATAGCTATGTTAGTGAAGAAGAAAGAGGAAATGTTTGCAGATGTAAATGCCGTTACAAAGAAAGATACTCTGAAGAAATTAGCTAGTGAAATTGAAAATGGTGTAATTCTTAGTAATCAAATACTTGAATACATAGCAAAACTTGTTGTAGCTACTCGATCAGTACCATCTTTCGCATTAGGAGCAAGTCCTAGAGGTTCTATAGCTTTGTTAACATTGAGCAGATCTATTGCTGCAATCAGAGGAAGAGATTTTGTAGAACCTGACGATATCAAAGCAATTTTCTTTCCAGTGATGAATCACAGATTAATACTCTCTCCCGAGGCAGAGATTGAACAAATTAGAGTTTCAGAAATTATCCAAAATGTCTTGTCAGAAGTTGAAGTTGTAATTTAAATTTAGTTTGAGGAAGATAAACATGGAAGTGGAACAATTCTTTGAGTTAACAAAGAATGGAAGGATATTCATACTATTGGGAAGTTTATCAGTCATTATAGGTTTATCTATTGATAATTATCTTCTAATTATTCCAGGGTTATTTTTCTGGTTAATAATATCTTCAGCATTTGTACATTACTTAACAACACAGAATGTTTCTTTTGAAGTAGATATGAGGATATCTAAAGAGCATCTAAGGAGTAGAGGATTATTAGCTGTTGCAGTAATCTTAACTAATCGGTCTAACAAGAAGTTAAGGATAAAAACTCAATTGCATTTTTCATACCATTTTCGAAGCATTAACCAATCAGACCATATATATCTGAAATTAGAACCAGATCAAGAACAAAATATCGTTTGGACTTTGTTAGCAGCAAGAAGAGGTAATGCTGAAATTGGTCCCATAGAAATAGCTATAGGACCTTATCAACAATTATTCAAAAATATAAGAATTCTAAAAAAAGTTGAAACAATAAAGGTACTACCACAAAGACCTCGTATCAATATCCCCTGGAAAACAAAAAAAGAACTTCTACTTAAAATGGTTCATGAATTTGCACAGAGAGTCAAAGGACGTGGTGATGAGTTTTTTGCTTTACGTGATTACCTCCCAGGAGATGAAGTAAAGCACATAGATTGGTTTGCCACTGCTAGGCACGATAAATTGATTACCAAAGAATATGAAGATGAAAGAAATCTCCATTTCCTTATTTATCTTGACTTAGGGAGTGCGATGTTTGGACCTAAGTTTGAATATTCTTTGTCGTCAGCAGTTGAAATATCCTCTCTAATCAGGGGGACAAATCATGACTTAGCGATAATAGCATATGGAGATAATGTAAGTAAATTCATTGTTCCTCAAGTGGGGAAGAATGAATTAAGGTTGATGTTGAATTTGTATGACATAGAACCAACTGGAGTTGAGAGCAATTTCATCAACGCTGTAAAATTTACTAAAACGAATCGGTTGAACCATTCTATTACAATAATCTTTTCAGATTTAGAGGGTGATTTAAAGAAGAAGCTTCAAGGCTTACACTTACTTCATTCAATGGGGAGTAGAGTAATATTTGTTAACTTTTCAACAATGGATTTCAACATTCTTGCTTCTTCAAAGTGGATTGTTGGTGGTGCACAAAATAAAGAATATCAAGATATTCTAGATGAAATTTTTCCAAGTTTAGTGAAAGATGAATACCTGAGGAGAGAAACTGAAGTCAGAAAAATTCTCTACTCTATTGGTGGAGATTACATTGAGATTAATGGATACGAGGATAATATTATTCTATCATTATATAAGTTGATGAAAAAATACTCTCCATCACACAGATTAGTACAAGAAGCATTGGGGCGATAGTATGAGAATCAGAGATAAAGTCTTCGAAAGTGATTGGGAGAAAACCAAAAAAACTGCCCCTAGTTCTCAAATCATGATTTTTTGCCATCATCTCTTTGGAATAGCAGCAATTGCTGTAATAATCCTACAATCTATTTTGAGTTTAAATATTTATATTTTCACTACTTGGCTTATTATTGGTGTTATTAACCTATTGCTAGATCTATTCAGAGGAGGAGATTTAAATCTTAAAAATGAATTAAGTTTCGGATTTTTTTTAATTCTTGGTACTGGAATATCTCTATTACTAGCAAATGTAAACTCAATGTTCTTTCCAGATACGCTCGGAAGGATAGATATAATATTATTTCAAATTTCTGCAGGTATTTGCATAGTTGTGCGGTTGCTTCTGTCTCTGTTCTTCTTGGAATTCTACTCACAAGAAAGGTTTTATGTTATACCTGTTGGCGAGTATGCAGTTGAGCAAGTAAAGAACTATGAAGATAATTTAACATTAACAGATTTTGAGAGACGATCTATTAAAGAGCTAGATGTGTCTCAGAAATGGTGGATATTAATCAAGAAAATGCTATGGCCATTGATTTCAATTCTAATTCTAGTTTTGTTTGCGATTATATACTCATTAATGATATACTATATTATTCCCCAGAACTCTATTGCAGAATTTATCATTCGTCCTTCATTAATTGTAGTTTCAATTTTATATACAATCCTTCTTATTAGGATGAATGCAGTTTTTCCCAAAATCAGAGAAGAAATCCCTATACTGAAAGAAGAGGATGAAGAGATTGTTGATCTTAAAGAAGAAATTTCTTAACCTATTCTTGTTATAATATATAGTTAACATATTAAAGAAAGAAGTAGGAGAAGAAAACTAATTATCATTATGTAGTATTTCTTTTAGAGTTTTAATCCTTCCACATGATTTATCATTTTCTGGGCAATATCCATAGAAATCACAATAAGCACCTAGATCTTTGAAAATTAGAGGAGATACTTTTTGAGCTTCGTCAAGCATTATTTCAGCTAGTTGCCTGATCTCCCACTGAGATTTAACGCATAATCTCTGAACAAAAAAATCAACTAAAGAATGTGCATTCATTGATACTATTAATTGGGTTGTAGTCGCCCCTGGTAGAATAAACCTTGCATCTTCCTTTGGAATTCCACTATCTACCATCTCTTGGTACAGATTACTACATTCTTCTAGCTTTTTGCTATACTGTTCAGTGAATTGTGAATTCTCAATTGTTTCAGGAATAACAGCTCTAAAATTCTTTGCGTCAACATATCTCTGTGATTGTTGAGAATAACTAGCAATTCTTTTTCTAACTAGTTGATGACTCGCAACTCTACTTAAACCTGAAACATAAAAAACATAGATATTATGTTCGAGAATTGAAAGATGTCCATTCTTAACAATTTTACTAAGATATTCAGCAGGTTTTCTTTCTGCTTCCTTTCTTATCTCTTCATAATCATGACCACCTGAATAGCATATTGCAGCTGCCATCTTCGCAATCAAATCCGTTTCTTTAGGATAAGAAATCAGTTTTACTTGAATGTATATCACGTCCGACTAGCAATACTCTCAGCATGAGAAATGTTAACCATTTGTTGATTCATGCGAGTAGTATTTGAGTGAATGTATGACATTCCTTCAGCATTTGTTTTGTTGAAGATGTATGGATTTAATTGAATGATTTTGTAGTTTATTCATTAATCTCAAAGTATTATGTTTTCAGAGTTTTTTCTAACTTTTAGGAATATCTTACTTCAATAATATTATCCACAAAATCATATATTAACTCAAACATCTAATTTTAAATTGATATCTTTTTATATTTGGTTGGCAGATTTCCCTTTCAAAGTCTATAAGTAGGGATTTTAGAACTTCTAATTTTCTCGAGGCTGATGGCCAATTTGCAAGTGTTTATATCGCAAAAAGTTTTTGAATAATGTAGGAGTATTGAGTCATTAGGGTAACCATCGGTACTCTTGATCTTTATAATCACGAGGAAAGAAGATGTCAGAAAGTAAAGACTCTGCACAGAGTGCGAGAAAACTAAAAGAGGGAGTCAAACTAAAAACCAAACCTGCTGTAGTTCCTAAATATAGGAAAATAAAAACAGGAGGGACAAAGTTACCTATGGCAGCAATGATGCCTAAAGGTATAACAGTGTGGAATATAGTTTTTTCAACACTTTTTCTTGGTCTATTGGTTGTAACATTTGTTAACTTTATTGGTATATTGGTTCCAAAATTGATTAGCCCTAATTTCAAAGAATTTATTCCTATTCCTCTACCAGAATTATTTCTAAAGTTTCTCGTTCCAATAGCTCTAATTTTAGAGGTCTTTTTGGTTCTAATAGCTTTTGAAGCAAAAGCTATCTCCTTCCCAAAAATTCATACAAGACATAGTGTGAAAAGAATAATGATTGTAGGATTTATTATAGGTTCATTGTTATTATCATTCTTTACTCCTTACTTGAATCTAATTGGTAAATATCGTGATTTACCCCCAGGTGAAATCACACCGATGGATACTAATGAATCATGGTTCAATTCTATATTTACAGGAGATGCACCATTTTACATAGATGGAATTTTAGATTTATTAGATAATATGGATTTAGATCCTGATCTTGATATAGATGTAATAGCATATGTGAATGCTCTTACTGGTACTCTAGGAAATTATCTTTATCGGTGGGATATACGGGAATATTATCAAGAAAGCTCGTGGGACTTCGTTGAAACGAGTGGTGATACTAGATTTGATTTAACAGCTGAAAATCATGATCCTGCAATTCATCCGGATCCTCCTATTAGTTATGATCAGCTTGAGATAACTCAACTAGTCTACAGTGTTCAAACTGCTCTACTTTCTCAATTAATAACTCCATGGAGTAATAATTACAATGAACCATTCTTAACAAATGATCTGAATTGGACTGATAATTTAGTTGATGAAAACGGTACTGTATCAGCAGTAGAGGGAACAGTAGATGTAAAATACAATCTTAATGATATGATATCTCTAAAAGCTACAACAGACCAAATTGGATTCTTTGGTAACTTTACCTATCAACCTTATTTTGTTAGTGATGATAATATCACCGATATAATAACTGCTTCTATTGATTATTCTGATCCAGCAATTTATGAAAGCTGGTATAATACAACGTTTGCGCGATTCCTACAGAAACCGCTTAATTATGAAACAATCTCTCCACTGGTTGCTGCATACGCTGCTTCTGCTTCTAACTATGGAAAAACAAATGGTCATTCAGCATATGAACAGACCAATTATATACTAGAGAAAATTATATCAGATTTTGGTCTACCAACAGCTGATAATGATGATAACAATGGTCAAGATAGAGCTCAGCTTCTTATAGAAGGTTCAGATTCTTCTGCTTCTGCTTACATAGCACTAGCAATAATGACTTTACGATTAAATAACATACCTTGTCGACCAGTAATAGGTTTTGCATTAGGAGATGGGAGTGTAACAAGTAGAACTCTTTCTTTGAGTGACAATCTTTATGCTTGGGTAGAAGCTCTTGTACCAGTAGATGATGGTGCTGGAGGAATAGCTTACAAATGGGGACAATTCCAAATGGGACCCTATGTTGATCCTGATACTAGCTCATTATACTATTGTGAAAATACTCTTTACTCCTCATTTGATGTTGACATTGCAATACTAGGAGAACCATTCTTATATCTCCCAGTTCTTCAGCAAGACATTGGTGGTCAAGATGTATATTTTACTGATTATGGCAGAAACTATACTCTAAGAGCAACAGTTACCGATGACACAGGTTTAGTAGAGGGAGCAACGGTTAATTATGCAACAGTAACAGCAGGTCAACTGCAAACATATGCAAGTAACCCAGCTGCATTGTTGGCGGTAGCAAGCAGTTTAGGTTCTGCAGTTACGAACGTGATAGGAGTAGCGGAATTTTATACGACATGGAACCCTCTCATGTATGATGTTTATAATCCTAGTAATCCTGGTGGAACGGTTTATGTTTTACTAGCATATGTAACGTTAGTTTCAACAAATTATACAGGATTTGTTTTAGTACCAACTGGTTACTTGTCAGGTGTAAGTATTAATGCTACAGTAGAAACTATTCCTAATCCAAGTCCACCTCCTATAGGTGTATTTGATTTATATTTAGTACAAAGAGGAGTTCAATACCAGATTTCAACAGAACTATTCCAATATGATAATCTTACATCTCCTCTAGAAGGTCGTTTAGTTACCTATTATATTTTAGATGAAAATGAGAAAAATGATTTATTACTAGGAACACTGGATCCTGCAACTCTAAGAATTTTAGGACAAGAATTAACAGATGTAAATGGTAATACAACTATTCACACTATGCAAGGATCTACCAGTATCTTCTCAACGTTAACTCCTCAAGTTACTCCTGGTGCAGTTTATTATATAGCTGCTATATTTGGTCAGAATTACACCTTTACGATTATGTTATACTTTGATGGTAAATATTCAACCATAGATTCTAGTGACTATTTCCATAATAAAGGAATCGATGGAGAATTCTTTATACCTGATGTGGATATTTATCTATACCAAGAACCTCCTGGAGGATTACCAAGTCCTATGGTTGGTGAAGATGTTGAAGTATGGTTAGTAAAACAATCAGTCTATGATGCAGCTGATACAACAGATTCAACAACTTTAAGAGCTGATTTAGTGCTCGCTAGCGCTGGAGAACCCTATGGAGCAAATATAGTTGCTACAGGAACGACTGACGGAAATGGTTTCTATAATACAACTCTTAATGAGAATGTAACGCAATATGGTCCGAGTTTCTATAGACTAGTAGTTTTATACGTAGACACGTGGAACATATCTGCACCAATAACGATTACTTTTCCACCAGCATACATGAGTTATTCGCTGATGGATATTGAACCTTCAGTACCTGCACAAGTTCTAATGACTTTCAGTATCAGAGATTGCATGTCTCATATGATAGAACTTAGGAACACTGAACATCTAACGGAATTAAATTGTTTAGCAATATTGCCTACTAAGGATGTGAAATACTAAGATGAATAAGAAGAGATTCTATCAATTACTAACATTTGTTTTTCTAGTTTCAATAACTGGTAGTTTGATTATTCCAGTATTCAGTGAAGCAATGATAAACAAGCAGATAGAAGAAAATATCTCTCTTAATACTCCTACTCTTCAATCTGAATTTCAATCTGACTTAACCAGGTCTGAATTCAAGTTTAAGTCACCCTATAGTAGTGATGTAACTCCTCCCGAGGTGAGTATAAGTGAAATCTCTGATAATGCACTAAAACCACATGCAGGAAAATTGAATGTGAAATTGAGAAATTTTGATGTAGGTACAATAAAAACGATAACATATCCAAACCCATCTGATCAGTTTTTCCGAGGAGATTCTTTTGATGTAACTGGAGTTCTTTGGTCTGGTATACCAGGCGATTATTGGGTAGGAGAAACAGTATATCTTTATTACAATATTACAAAAGCTACATATGAGGGAAACAAACCGTTTTATGATGGTAATCCTGATTATGAAGTAGGTTCAGCTGTTACAATAGCGGGAGGAATTTTTACGATTACTTTGGATACTTCTAATTTAGAAATTGATCCATTCTCAAAAGTAGGAGAAATTACTCTGTTGACTTGGTACAGAGGAGGAACAAATCCTGAATGGGCAGAAGGAAGCCCTGGAGATGTAATAGTTGAGTTCTATGGTCAATTAGAGCTTGATATTGATGTTGTAGTTAGTAATCCTAATAATCCATATACATTTACAACTCAAGTTCTTTATGACAATGGTTCAGTTGTAGATACTGATGGCACCAATCTAGATTATGATGTTGATTGGACAACTTATAGTGGATCTGATGATAGTGGAACAGCTGGTTTTGCTTCAAATCAACATATCTACAGTAATACAGCTCCTGGACCAGGAGTTGATACAGTGAGTTATACAGCTGATTATGATATAACTCAATTACCATTCAGTTTCTTTGTTAGAACAGGTTCAGTAACCTTTAATCCTTCTGAGCTTCTATCTTTAACAGTAGGTGGAGCAACAGAAGAATCCGCTTTGGTTGACGCTTTTTATGTCACAGGTTCAGGATTAACTAAATTACCACAAGAAATCGAAATAGGTGATACTTTTCAAATAGATGCTAATTTGTCCTCAAGCACAGGTTTAGAAACTGGAAAGACAATAACTGTCATTTATTATTATGAAGGATCCAATCACACTTCTCCAGAAACATATACAACAAATGCTACTGGAGCTGTTAGAGTTACAACTTACTTGAATCCAGCAGTAAATGTCTCTGATGTGACTCAGGGTTTGATAATTTACCTTGAGGCAGTACAAGCAGAATTTCCTGGAGCTAGAATGATTGGTGATTCTTTAGATACCATATTAACTGTAAATATTACTACAGTCCGAATCACTATAGATAATCCTTCAAGTAATTTCTATACGGTCGGTTTACCAATTGGTTTTAATGTGGAAATTGAAGATGCAAATAGTAACTTGTGTCCATTTTCAAGATTTCAGATTGATTTTACTGGAGAACCTTCCGACTTCTACTTCACAGTTGCTACTGGAGATAGAGATGTGACTTCAGTAGTACCAAGCTATGCAGTTCAAGCTCAAACCGAATCCATTACAGTTACAGGATTAGATTATGACGGAGGTACATACAAGTATTATGCACCAACTTCTCCAACTAATTCTGATACTTTCGAAATGTATTATGCTCTTACATTAACACTGACAGATAATGAGGGGGCTCCTGCTCTAGATGCAACTACAAGAGATGTTTGGAATAGGACTTTTTGGGATGATTTTGAAACAAATAACGATTACTATGAACTATCAGTAGTAGATCAATGGGCAAGAAATCCTGTAGGTGCCAGTATCTCAATAACCTTTGCTGGTCAAGTAGCCTCATTTGTAGTAACAGGAGCTCAGAATTGGGTGCGCTTTGATGAAACTCATTTGGGCGCTGGATGGAATCATAATTTTGCATATACTGGTGATTTAATTGCTACTGGAGGTGCATATGCTCCAGCACCAACCATCACTCAAACAATCAATATTTATGGTCCTGATACTGAAGTTCCTACACTAGTTAGTCTGAATTTCACTCCTGATCCTTACAGTACGGCTTCTCATGATCCTTATTTTGATATAACTTTCACAGTTGTTGCAACAGATGCTCATTCTGGGGTTAGATCTGTAACTGTTGTTTATAATTTATATGATGAAAATTTAGTTCTCGTTTCATCTAATAACTTATTACCATTGATTAATATCGCACCAGATACATATGAAGATACTTTGTCATTACTTCCTGCTCAAAGCCAATGGTTTGTTGATTATTCAGTTGTAGTAAAGGATTATGCAGGACAAGGTATAGATGAATTTGGAAGCTTACAAGCAAATCCTGCATACTGGTATGATGATCCAAGTTTCGGTTACACAGATTCTGAATCTGGATATTATAGAGTTGGAGATGTTTTTGCTCCAGTTGAAGAAGCTCCCCCTACTGTAACTTTTTCAGGCAACATTCCTAATCCATTTGTAGACATCTCAGTTTTCATAAATGATAGTGTTGTTTATAGTGGAATGGCAGCTGTTGGTCTTTTCGTGAATAGAACAAATCTTGTTACATCTGAAGTTGAAGTAGATTATATTGTAGACTTGATGACAAACATTCCTTCAACAGTAGAGTGGACATATCACATTGATTTAGAATATAATTACGAATATGTTTGGTTTTATGGAGCTGCAGATTCTGCAACACCAAATGCTAATCTAGTATATTATAATATCGGTTCTCCATTGACTCTTGTTACAACAGATGATTCAGATAATCCAGTTATTACTGGAGTAACTGTAAGTGCAATTAATGGAACAGCGGATCCAGATTCTATTCTAACATTTAATGCTACTGTTACAGATGCTCTAACTAGTGTATCACTTGTTACTTTAACAATTTCAATTACACTTGGATCAACAGTAGTTACAGAAGACCATTTAGTTGAAATGACACAGATTGGTACTACTGATACTTACACTGCAACTGTAGATTTATCACAATTTAGATTCAGAACTTCAGGAACGTATGATTTAGTTTATGATATAGAAGCAACAGATGGTGTTGAAAATACTGAATTAGTTTCACAGAGTCTAACTGTAGATTATGAAAGCAATGAGTTACAAATTGGTAATCTTGGAGCAATCATAGGTGGATCTGCTGGTGCAATCGTTCTTATTTTGGGTGGTTTGTTCTTATGGTTTAATAGGCATACAATTCAGACATATGCAAAGCGACAAACATTTAGGAGAAGATTAAGAGATTATTTGAGGGAGATAATTGATGATATTAAGAAAGATGGATTGGAGGGAAGATATAAGCAAGGTCTATTAAAGACCTGGAGTGTTGTGGAGGGAATTGGTAGAGAATTCTTTGATCTCCCAAGATATAGGAGTCAAACCCCTACCGAATTTGCAAGATTATTATCGTATAAAAGTAAAATTGAGCGAGAGCTCATGAGTACTCTGTCAGAGTACTTTGAAAAAGCACGCTACAGTTCTGAAGAAATTACTGAAAAGGACTTCAATGCTGGAGTTCGTGCTTTACTAAAAATAGTAGATAAAATTGAAGTAGGTGAAATGAAAATTGAGTCGTAGTAAATCCTCTGGATTCTTTAAGAAAAGAAAACAAGTTAAGGCTTTGAACCAAATGTTTACAACTGTAATGGCAGATGTAAGAATTTTTGAACAACGACAAGACTATAGGGGAGCAGTAATAGCCTCATTTGGAGGTTTAACAAATATTGCTGGTGGTCTTTTAGATATGGCCCGTGCTCCTTTTGAAACTGGACGAGAATTTGGTTTTAATGTAGCAGACAAAGCTAATATTTCACATGAAGTTATGGACGAATACTTAACATCATTTGAGATTGCACGCTATACTGATGCTGATATATCCTATGATGATTATCAAGAAGCAATCCAGAGACTAGATATCTGTTTCAGAGGAATAAGAGAACAGGGTGTAGAAGTAGTTGAGCCAACAAGAACAAGCAGAACAAGAAAGACAATCAAGAGGAAGAGTTAGATTTAGATTACCTAAATTTAGTTTCACAAAATATTCAATTGTGATGTCTCTTCTGTTCCTAATCGTAGTTGTACCTATCTTTCTAGGTCTTGTAGGACTAGGAGGATTTGGAACAAAATTCAGTATCTATAGTGATAGTTGGGATGGATTGTCAAGTATGCGTCAAGTTCTTGAAAATGATGGTTTTACAAACATAACAAACGGTATGTCCTCATTATCCTTATTGAACAGAGTACATGATCCAGGTGTTTTTGCTATAATCGGTCCAGCAACCCAATATAGTATGACTGACACAATCTCTCTAATAACTTTCTTAGCGAGGGGTGGCAGTTTATTGGTGGCGGATGATTATGGCACAGGAGGAGAAATTTTTGAACCTCTGTTTAATATAATCAACACTTGAGATCAAATTGCATTATTGCAAGGAGGTATACCCACCTTATCTGAACTATTCGGATTTGGTGACGATGGTGGAGGTGTAACTGAAGAAACCATTTTCTTCTCAATGCTTACCCAGATTAAAGGATTTGGTTTTAATGGTTCTGTTTTGATGGACGCAGAAAGCTATACAGTCAATCCTGCACAACCAAAACTAACTCCTGCGATTTCCACACCATTAACAGCTGGTGTAGATGAACTTCAGATGGAATTTGGAACAGGATTAAGTATTGCAATGAACCATTCATACTTCCTAGATGAAGATGAGACAGTAAAATCTCATAAAACTGATTGGATGCCACTGCAGGCAATCAATTTACTTGAACATCTAGGCATTGATGCGGGGTATTTCTTCTTACCATTCCTTCCTTTCTATACAACAGTATCAAGTTGGTTCGAATCAGATTTCCAATCAGCAAAAGATGGAACAGCAACCCCCGATGCTGATGAATGGGGTGGTACAATGTTTGCTCCAATAATGACATTACCCTTAGGTCGAGGAAAAATAGTTATGATTGGAGATCCGGATGTATTCATCAACAAATGGATTGAACAAACCTCAGAGAATGATAATGCACAATTCACAATTAACTTGTTCAACTATCTTACAGAAGATATTAATGCAACTGATACAAAGGCAGTTCCAATAATTTTTGATGAAGGACATGCCCATCAGAAGTTCTATAGTGCAACAGTATACTCAATGGTTCTGATGAGATTTATTACAGAGATGTCTATGTTTCCTCTCTATGCACCATTTATGCCAATTATTCTAGCGATATTGGGATATCGTTTGATACCAAAGAAAACCCGATTAACTCCAATACTCTGGACTAAATATCGAGGAGAAAAGGGAAGATCAAGGTTTGAAAGAGAAATACGGAGAATAGTTGACACGGGTGCGTATAGTGAAGCAGTAGGTCTACTCTATAGGACATTGATGAGAGGACTAAGAAAAATGACTAAAGAATCAATGTCATCTCCAGAAGAAATAGCAGGTTACTTCAGTGAAAGGGATACTTCACTAAGACAAAAAGACCTGCTTGAAACATTAATTAGAATCGAAGCTTATTTGGCAAAGCCTCGTGTTCTACCTGAACACATGTTCATGAAATATATGGCATTTATCAAGGGTTTAATCGATAGATTACCCGAAGTTTAAAAAAGGAAAAGTGAAAAAAATGAGTGAAGAAAAAAATGAAGAAGTAAAAGGAAAAGCGAAAGCTAAAGCAGCTACTGAAGCAGTTGTAACTCCTAAAGATGTTAAGAGAGTATGGGACGAGATTTACAGTGAACTAGCCAGAGTGATCATTGGAAAACTTGATGTCCTAGAAGATATGTTTATCTCTTTAATCGGAGGAGGACACTGTTTGTTGGAAGGAGTTCCAGGTATTGCTAAAACAGTGATGGCAAAATCTTTTGCTCAAACACTTGGGTGTGAGTTTAAAAGAGTGCAATTCACTCCAGATTTACTCCCTTCAGATGTTGTAGGGACAACAATCTATGATCCAAAAGCTGGAACATTTAAGATGAGAAAAGGACCCATCTTTACAAATATACTTCTAGCAGACGAAATTAATAGAAGCCCTCCAAAGACACAAGCTGCTCTTTTAGAAGCAATGGCAGAAAAACAAGTAACAGTAGAAGGAACAACCTTCAAGCTTGAAGATCCATTTCTAGTAATAGCAACACAAAATCCAATAGAACAAGAAGGAACATATCCTTTACCTGAAGCTCAGGTAGATAGGTTCATGTTCAAGCTATTAGTGGATTTACCATCACCTGAAGAAGAGATTGATATTATCAGGTTGAAACACAACCAGATTCGACAGACTGTCAGAAGAGTTACTACTCCAATGACAATTGTTAAAATGATGGAAACAGTTGAGACTCGAATATACGTCCATGAAGACATTATGAATTACATTCGAGATTTGACAGTATCAACCCGAACTGATCCAAGACTTATTCTTGGAGGAAGTCCAAGGTGTAGTATTGCTTTATTAAACGCTGCAAAATCAGTCGCTGCAATGCGTGGAAGAGACTATGTCATTCCAGACGATGTCAAACGTATTGCAAGAGTAGCTTCCGCACATAGGTTAGCAATGAAACCTGAAGCGGAATTAGAAGGTACAACTGGTACAATGGTTGTCAATGAGATATTGAGAAATCTACCAGTACCTGTATAGAATCAAAAATAATAGGTGGAAAATATTGTTTACGCGCCGAGGTGGCTGGCTAATCTTTGCTGGAATCATCATGATTAGCGCAGGCTTTGCACTTGCAGGGTACTTATCACTAAATGTGATGTTGGACTCTTTTGGTTTCAATCCACAAATAAATCATCCAGATTTTGAACCCAATCCCGAAGGTTTCGGTGTTATGGATTTCCTACATTTCTATATAGATATACAAGGAACTCTCATCTGGTTTTTCATAATAGGTGGAGTGATGTTAATCTTCTCAGTTCTACTAGGACTGCCGTTCTATAGGCTTGGATCAAATCCAAAATCTATAGAAATTAAAAGAAGAGTATCAAAACCTAAAGCCTTCGCTGGTGATTACCTCTATATCGAAGTAACTGCCAGAAACAAATCAGTTAATCAACTACCTGCTATTGAAATATATGATGCCATACCTGAAGTTTTTGATTTAATTTTAGGAGAAAATTTCATCGTAACTCAACTAAATCCTAGACAAACCATCTCCTATGGATATGTTGTCAGAATTCCTATTAGAGGACTATTTGAAATAGGTCCTACTAAAGTAATAATTAGGGATAGAATGGGTTTCTATGCAACAGAAGGTGAGATAAGATCGAAAACTGAAATTCTTGTTTATCCAAGTTATGAAGATATCAAGAAACTAGATATGGTAGGCAAGAAAAGACAACTTGGATTGCTATTTGGTTTCCACAGAACTAAACTCAAAGGAATGGGATCAGATTTCTGGGGTATCCGCAAGTATCAGACAGGTGATCCTTTCAAATTCATCGATTGGAAAGCTTTTTCCCGTTCTGGGAAAATGATGGTTCGTGAATTTGAATCCGAAGAAAATATCCGATTAGTAGTTCTATTAGATTCTTCAGCTAGTATGGGTGCTGGATTACCAAGAAATACAAAACTAGAATATGCCATCCGAAGTGCAGTTTTAATGATACATCTTGCTTTTGAAAAGAAAGATTTAGTGGGGATGTGTATATTTAACGATAAAATCAGGAATTGGGTTGATTTAACTTCAACACGAACTAGATTGTTCCAATTTCTTGAAGCTTTAGCCTATGCAAAACCTGAAGGAGAAGCAGATCCTGAAGCTGCTATAAATTACTTACTCCAAAGAGTGAAAAGGTCAGCTTATATCGTAATAATATCAGATCTTGAATCACATCCAGATCGATTAGTGAAAGCTGTAAGACGTGCCAGAGCACAGAAACACAATATAACAGTTATTTCACCTTTTGGACCATGGTTTGAAATTGTTTCTCAGCAACTATCTCCAGTTGAACAGATGATTGGTCATGCTATGGTTGAAAAGCAACTAGGTGAAAGACAGAATATGTTTAAGATGCTTAGAAGGTATGATTCTGTTTCTATTTCAGTAGGACCTGATGACTTTCTGCCAACAATCATGGCTCAATTTAATAGGATGCAAAGACAGGGGTGAAAAAAGTATGGAATCATTATCAGATACAAGAATAATTGACCTGGGTATAAGAGGAGTACAAAGCAGAATAAGAGGAGCAAGAATTCAGACTTTGATGACACATTTAATAGGAAGATTAATTGCAATTGGTGCAATAGCTTGGGTAGGTGTAGAGTTATTCTCTTTAATTGAATTCGCTAATCCAGCTTTATTTCCAGAAGGACATATGATGGATGCTCTGTCATTCCTGTTTATAATTATTGAACTCATAGCACTGATTATCTTTACTGCACCTCTAATGATTTTTCTAGCGTTTGGAGGTGGTGATGCTGAATCAATCCTTAATGGAGCAAGAGCATTTCTAACAGGAGATTTATTCAACAATATTCAACCTCCAGTAGGGATAGATACCGATTTGCTCTATGGATCAAACCCTTTGGATATGTTTTCTTCATTCCAATATGCATTCTCAATGGAAGTTATTTTTCCTCTAAAAGCAATTTTCAGGGCATCAATTCTGATGTTCTTTGTAATATTGCTAGGTATATCTTTATTGGCTTTCCTATTTAGAGCGGACATGCGTTCCGCAGCTGCAGCATTTGTTAGTATTCAATTTATAGTATATTATGGAAGTGTTAAACATCTATTCAAGAGCAATTTCAGATTTTCACCAACTAAAAACTTAGGTGAGTTGTTCACGAATGATGTAGTTCTGATAGCCTTATCATCATATTTGTTCTTAGAGATAGCGTTGCAAATATCTTATATTTCTCTGATATTAAATCCGGCGCAAAGTAGGCAACAAAGAGTTCTAAGAGCACTTGATAGGTTAAGTGAGTTTAGACTTGGAATTACAGGAACTACGACTCCTAGTCCAATTCTTACTGCGGATGCAGAAGCAGAAGAAGATGAAGGGGAGAAAAAAGCAGGACATTCTATTGAAGCAACAGGTAGTTCTATAGCTAGAAAATTTGGTGTTGCGGGTATGACCTATTTCTTAGAGAAAGCTTCAGATTCTCTATTTGCTAGACCAGGTGGACAACAGGATAAACTTACATCTCGATTACAAAGATATCACGATGGACTAGTTCACAGTGATCCAAGAGTTGATGAAAAATTAGTTGGAGCTGCTGTTATTATTAAACCTCTGATGACAATAGTATATGTTCTAACATCAGTAACATTCAGAGTATTAATAATGTTAGCAGGATTATATGTCATCCTCAATCCAGATGTGTTATTGTTCATTCTAAGATATCCTCCTTCAGTTTATAATTCTCTAGAGATGCTACAACCAGAAGGTGTAGTTCTATTGTTGATACCAATAGTTGTTTTCATATTGCTTCTGACATCATTAATTGGCTACATTCAAGAGCGATTCTCATCAAGATTTGAGGATGCACTTGATCCAGTACTAGATGATCAAGAATTTATGGAAGAAGAACTACCAGGTATTATTACAGAAGGTGAACTTGAACCAATTTCCGAAGAAGACTTGTTCTATGAACAGTTAACTGATGAATTTGGTGAAAGTGTAGATTAAGACTAAAAAAAATCACTCATTTTGTCCTTTTTATTTTTCTCATAACTTTAGAAAATTACTATAGATTTTCAAAATAAAAAAAATAAAAAATAAAGAAAGAAATTTTAGGTTCGTTTGTACATGAAACGTTCCCAATTAGATACATCTGGAACTTGAGGAGATAATTCTTTACGAACACGGATTGCTTCAATTGTTTCTTCTTCCAAATTTGTAGGAACTCTTTCGAATCCTGTAAATTCATAGCCAAAGAAAGCTCGGCCTGAGCTGCTTCCACGAATTTCATCTGCAAGATCAATAGTTTCAGCTGTAGGTAATTTTCCTCGTATTCTAGTGTTTTCTCCTTCCTGTATCATGTTTTGAATAATACATCTATGTTGTGTAATTATTTTAGACATATTTCCAACATAATCTGAAGGAACTTTGATGTCAATAATTTGCATAGGTTCTAGTAACTGTGGGTCACTGGTTAGAAAGGTTGTATGATATGCTGCCAAACACATTTGGAAAATTTCAGTAAATCCAGTATGAGCTGGATCAACGTGAACTTTTGCATCAGTTATTGTGAATAATGCTCCCATAAGAGGTTCTTTCGCTAAAGTAGCACCACTGCAGAAATCAATGAAAACCTGAATAATGTATTGTTTGATGTTATCCAATCTTTGAACACCAGTAGTTGCATCGATAATCATATTTGAATCTTGAATGTGCCAAATTCTTCTTGCTCTTTTGGCTTCCCATCCACCTTCTTCTTGAAGGATTCTTGCTCGATCTCTCCTTTCTTGATCATTATTTACTTTACCAGAGTTGATTAGATCAATTGATGCTTGATTCAAAGGTTGAACATGAATCATTAGTCTGTTATGACCATTTGGAGATTTAGCATGAACATTAATACCTACTTTAGTTGGTACTTCTCTATAAACTATAATTGGATCACTTACCTCAATTAGTACTTGTTCTTGAATTCTAGTTACAAGAATTTCAATTTGAAGAGGATCAATACCTGAGAGAACATATGTTTTAGATTCTTCATCATGTCTGAAAGTAGCAGTTGGATCTGCCATAATCCATTTTGAAACAACCTCACCAAGTTTTGCAATATCTTGAGGATCTTTTGGTTTAATAGTTCTGCTAACAACAGGTTCTGCTACATAAGAAATTTCTTCAAATGGAGTTAATGTGCCTTTATCTTCCTCTCGAATGAACGTTTCACCCGCAGGTGTAATAAATCCATAAATTGCAAAGAGATTTCCTGCTGGAACTTCATCAACATCAAGAATATCTGTGATTTCCATCACACCAAGTCTTTTAATTCTCGCTGAAGTTTTCTTACCAACAAGATACAAAGTATCTGAACTTCTTAATGTACCAGAAAAAACTCTACCAATTAGTGTTGGTCTTTTGGATTTTGGTTCAATGAAAATCTTAGTTATCATACCCATTAGTGGACCGTCTCGGTCACAATTCATGAGTGCTTGACCTTCTGGAGAGTCAAGATCTCCACCCCAAATGGCGGGAATTTTCATTTTTTGTCCTTCAATTGGATTTGGTAAGTGTGTGATAACCATTTCAAGTAAAGGTTCTTCTAATGGGAGGTTTTCTCTTAACCAATCCTTATCATCTTCATCATATTTTGCAAAAACATCTTGGGGTGTGATTTTCAATCTTTGTAAGGTTCCCATGTTAAATGCCCAACCATCTTTTGCACTTCCTACTGCAACTGATCCATCTGGAAAGGAAACTTGCCAATCTTTTCCTAATCCCTCTGGAGCATTATCTCTGATTAGTTTGTTTACTTCATTAAGGATATTATCGATTTTTTGAAAAACATCTCCAGGAGCTAATCTTAATTCTGAGATTAGCCTATCAACCTTGTTAATGAATAGAACAGGTTTACATTTTTCATTTAAACTTAATCTGATATTTGTTTCAGTTTGTGTCATTACGCCTTCAAGAGCGTCTACTAATAAAATAACACCATCAGAACCACGAAGAGCTCTACTTACTTCACCAGTAAAACTAATGTGTCCAGGTGTATCGTTAATCTCAAAAAGATAGGAATTTTTTTCTCCCTCTTTAGTTTCATATTCATAGTTCAACATAACAACACTTGTGAAGATAGTAATACCTCTTTCTTGTTCTTCTTCATCAGAGTCCATCATTACCTTTTTGCCTGCATCGGCATCTGACATAAGACCTGCTTTACGAAGAAGATAGTCACTTGTAGTTGTTTTACCGTGATCAATATGAGCTGCTATGGTAAAAACTCTTCTTAATTCCATTGGGTGATTCTTGATCATATCTCTAATTTCTTCTGGATTCTTTACTCGAACCATTTTCATCACATAATTGTGCTTGAGGCTAATTTCAAAAGGTTGAATTATAAATATAGTGTTTCTTCATTTTTTCTTAAATTCTACAAAGCTTTATTAGCTTAAAATTTTCTGTCTCCTTTGAATATGGTCTCAATACGTGGAAATGCCTTGCTTGGTTCAGATTTAACATTTACCGAGGATATGACAATAGAAATTGATGATGAAGGAGTTATTATATCTATAGCTAAAGAGAAGAAGACAGCTGATTATCTTTTACCTTCCTCATATGTGATTGTTCCTGGTTTCATAAATGCTCATATACATCTTGGGGATGCTTTTCTAAAAGATCAAACTTATGGTTCATCTCTGGAGGAAGCTGTAGGGCCAAATGGTATTAAACATAGTAAACTAAGCACTAGTGGAATTGAAGAAAAAATTGGAAGTATAAGGAACTCCTTAGAGATGCTCATACAAAATGGATTTACTTCTTTTGCAGACTTTAGAGAAGAAGGTATTAGAGGTATTGATTTGTTAAGAAATGAATTGAAACAGTATCCAATTCGAGGAATAATTCTAGGACGTCAGACAGAAAAAAATACATTTGACGAAGTCAGTAAAAACTGTGATGGATTAGGGATACGAGATGTTTTTGATATAAACCAGGAAGGCTATACAACTCTCTCAAAGTTAAAAACAAATAATCCCTCTATGTTAGTAGGAATTCATGTTTCTGAATCAGAAGAAGTAATAGCTGAATCCATTTCAAAATTTGGCAAAAGAGATATATCTATTATTACTGAAAATGACGTTTTTGATTTTGTTGTACATGCAAACTACTCTAAAGACGAAGAGCTTAAACTTCTAAGTCAGAGGGATATTGATGTTGTTTGTTGTCCAATTTCTAGTTTGTATTTTGGGTTGAAGTTTCCACCTCTTGAGTTAATTCAAAAATATGATATTTTATTCAGTCTTGGTACTGATAATGTGCTATCGTGTAACCCAGATCCTTTCAGACTAATGGCATTTACACTTTACAATGCAAGAGCTAATTGTCAGAATATATCCCCAAAAGAAGTGCTGAAATCTATAACTGTAAATGCAGGTTTGATACTAAAACAGAAAATTGGTCAGCTCAAAATCGGCTATAGTGGAGACCTTCTTGCAATAGATTTAGAAAGCTATAATCTAAAATTTTCTAAAGATGTTTATACAGCTATTACACTACGTGCTGACCAATCAGATATCTGTTTTCAGATGTACAAAGGCAAGGTGATCAAATGGAAAGACCGGAAGTAATTATCAACGTGGCAAGTTCATTAGATGGGGCAATAGCTTCAGATGAAGGAGCCCTTATATTATCCACAACAGAGGACTTTGTAAGGGTTCATGAATTAAGAAATTCAGTAGATGCAATATTAGTAGGAGTAAACACAATTATCAAAGATGATCCATTATTGTCGGTGAGATACGTCCAACCTAAAGAACCAGCGCCATTCAGGGTAATCTTGGATACTAAATGTAGAATTCCTTTGACTTCCAAAGTTTTACAAGATCAAGAAACATCACCATCAATTATTATTACATCAGAGGGGTCTTCAGAAGATATTCAAGAAGAAATCAGAAAACTTGGTTCGAAAGTAATTACTGTAAAAATGGAGAAAAATAATCGTTTTCTAGATTTAGAAGATACGCTTAAGAAATTAAAAGACCAGTTTAATATTGACAAAGTGTTGGTGGAAGGAGGTTCTACAGTAATTACTCAATTCTTGGATAAGAATTTAGTAGATATAATGTATATCTTTTATGCTCCAGTTTTTGTAGGAGTAAAGAATGCAAAACTTCTATTTGAGAAAGAGGTAATTCATAATATCGGCAATGCACTTAGTTTTGAGATTAGAGCAGTTGAAAAGTTACATGAAGGGTATCTTGTTACTCTTAAATTGAAGAAAGATGAATAAGATGAATTCTGAAGACTTTTTACATCTACTCAATAATGATCCTACTGAGCTAGTTAGAAAAGCTGGAATTAAACGAGAAAGGAAACACGGAAAGCAAATTACTTTTTCTAGGAATATCTTCGTACCTGTAACACATCAATGTCGTAATCGATGTGGGTACTGTAGTTTTGTATCTGATGATTCTAATTCGTGGATTTTTCCTGATGCATTTGATCAGCTTTTACTTATAGCTAAAAACAATAATTGTAAGGAAGTTCTTTTAACCCTTGGTGAAAAACCAGAGGAAAAATATCAAACTGCTAAAGATATTCTTAGAAAACTAGAATTCCAAACAACCATTGAGTATGTTAACTATCTGTGTGAACAAGCTTTAGAATTTCATCTCTTACCTCATTCCAATCTTGGTCTAGTGTCCTATAAAGAGTTACAGATGCTGAAACAAACAAATGCTAGTTTGGGATTAATGCTCGAAACAAGCAGTATTAGATTGATGAATGAAGGTGAAGCACATCATCATTCTCCAGGAAAAAACCCATGTTTGAGAATTGAAACGATTGAAAATGCGGGAAAGCTCAATATTCCTTTTACAACTGGGATACTTATTGGAATTGGGGAAACATGGATGGAGAGAATAGAATCCATCAAAGTTATAGCAGATTTAGCTAAAAAATACAATCACATTCAAGAAGTAATAATTCAGAATTTTAATCCACAAAAAAGCACTCCAATGGCTAATTATCCACCACCAAAAGAAGAGGATATACTTTTTTCAATTGCTTTAGCCAAACTCATTCTACCTGATGAAGTGAGTATTCAGATACCTCCAAATCTAAATAGAGATAGAGTTATAGCTGCAATCAACCATGGTGCAAATGATTTAGGTGGAATATCTCCAGTTTCAATTGATTATATTAACCCTAATCTGGTATGGCAAGAAGAATTAGATCTGAGTGAAGAACTTCACCAAGCTGGATTTTCTCTAGTTGAGAGACTTCCTGTTTATCCTCAATATGAAAAGTATTTAAACACTAGAATACGCGAAATAGTAGAGGAATTCAAAGCAAATGAAGAAGTTAGCACCTCCAAAGATTGATATTTTATGTGATTTAGCTTCATTCAGAGAATCACATCAAGAGGAAATTACTAATCTATCTCAAATGCTGAAGAAAAGAGGTAAAGAACTATGGATTCAAACTTCACTTGCAGATGATTTACGATTTCAACAAGTTGGTGA